>NZ_AUKR01000026.1:0-51154 GCF_000424845.1 Streptomyces sp. TAA040
CACCCACCCCCGGACGGGGTATCAACATATCTGGCGTTGACTTTTGGCACGCTGTTGAGTTCTCAAAGAACGGACGCTTCCTTCGAAACCCTCCCAGGCTCCTCCGGGCGCTTCCCTTCGGTGTGTCCCCGACTCTATCAGAGTGTTTCCCCCGACCGTTCCCGGCCGAATTTTCCACATCCAACCCTCTGTCGGAGCAGAGGCCGCCCTCGTCACACCACACATTCACCGGCGATTTCGAACCTGTGATCGTGTGGCGCGCCTTCCGGCGTGTCCACCACTTTACCGCCGATTCCCGCCGACTCAAAATCGAGCCATTCGCATATCTTCCGGGCACGCCGAAAAGACCCCGAACGGGAGACAAGCTTCAGAAATGGACGCCACCGCAAGTGGCAGAAGTGGCCGCCGACGCAGCCTCACGGCCACGCGGCAACCCGAAGAACACTACACGACGTCCAGGTGCCCATCAAACCGGCCCCGGTCGACGCCCGGGGCGGGCCGCCCCGGGCCCGGCCGACCCGAGAGTTCGGGGAGGAGCGGGCGCCCGGGCCGGGTGACCCGCTCCCCTCAGCCCTTGCCGGAGGCCAGTTCCCGGCTGCGGTCGCGGGCGGCCTCCAGTGCTGCCAGCAGGGCGGCCCGCACCCCGTGGTTCTCCAGCTCGCGGATGGCGTTGATGGTGGTCCCGGCCGGGGAGGTGACGTTCTCCCGCAGCCGGACGGGGTGCTCCCCGCTGTCCCGGAGCATCACCGCGGCCCCGTACGCCGCCTGCACGATCAGGTCGTGCGCCTTGTCCCGCGGCAGCCCGAGCAGGATACCGGCGTCGGTCATCGCCTCCACCAGGAAGTAGAAGTACGCCGGCCCCGAGCCGGAGAGCGCGGTCGCCGCGTCCTGCTGCGACTCGGGAACCCGCAGGGTCTTGCCCACCCCGTTGAAGATCTCCTCGGCGTGGGCCAGGTGCGGCTCGCCCGCATGCGTGCCCGCCGAGATGACCGACATGGCCTCGTCCACGAGCGCCGGAGTGTTCGTCATGACCCGGATGACCGGGGTTCCCACGGGCAGGCGCTCCTCGAAGAAGGTCGTCGGGACGCCCGCGGCGCCGCTGATGACCAACCGGTCCGCCGCGGTGTGCGGAGTCAGTTCATCGAGCAGGGCACCCATGTCCTGCGGCTTGACGGTGAGGATCAGGGTGTCCGCGCGCTCGGCCGCCTCGGCGTTGCCGACCGCCTCGACACCATGTCGCTCCCGCAGTTCGACGGCACGCTCCGGCCTGCGCGCGGTGACCAGCAGGTCCTCCCGCGACCAGCCACCGCGGATCATGCCGCTCAGGAGTGCCTCGCCGATCTTTCCCGTGCCGAGCACGGCGACTTGTCGCTTCATGGGTCCATGCTGGCAGGCCGCAGCCTGCCCCTTCCGCATGGTCCGCGTCCTGGTACACCCCGGCGCCGTGGTTCCGCACCGGCGGCACTCCGGCGCCGATGCGGGGGCGACGGCCCATCCGGTCAGGGCGTCCGGCGGCGCAGCGTGACCGAACCGAGCACGAGGACGAACGCGGCGACGAGGCCGACGACCGCGGCGTCCCTGACGAAAGTGCCGGTGACGGCTTCGTGCGCCAGCACCTCGTTCATGCCGTCGACCGCGTAGGACATGGGCAGCACGTTCGAGACCGCCTCCAGCACCGGTTGCATGCTGTCCCGGGGGGCGAAGAGTCCGCAGAGCAGCAACTGCGGGAAGATCACCGCGGGCATGAACTGCACCGCCTGGAACTCGGACGAGGCGAAGGCGGAGACGAAGAGGCCGAGAGCCGTCCCGAGCAGCGCGTCGAGCAGGGCGACCAGCAGCAGGAGCCAGGGCGAGCCCGCGAACTCCAGGTCGAGGAACCAGATCGCCACACCGGTGGCGAGGGACGCCTGGAGGACGGCGAGCAGCCCGAAGGCGAGCGCGTAGCCGAGAACGAGGTCGCCCTTGCCGAGTGGCATCGCGAGCAGCCGTTCCAGCGTGCCCGAGGTGCGTTCGCGCAAGGTCGCGATCGAGGTCACCAGGAACATCGTGATCAGCGGGAAGATGCCGAGCAACGAGGCCCCGATGCTGTCGAAGGCCCGCCGGTCGGCGTCGAAGACGTAGTAGAGCAGGGTCAGGAGCAGGACCGGCAGCAGGACGAGCAGGGCGAGGGTGCGCCGGTCGTGGCTGAGCTGGCGCAGGACGCGCCTGGCGGTCGCGGCGGTGCGCGCGGGTGAGAGCGCAGTGCTCATCGGTGGTCCTCCTGCTCGGTGGTGCGGCTGCCGCCGCGGTTCGCGGGGCTCTCGCCGCGGGCACGGTCGGCGTCGACGAGGCGGAGGAACGCGTCCTCGACCGTGTCCGCACCGGTGTCCGCACGCAGGTGCTCCGGAGTGCCGTCGGCGAGCAGCCGTCCGGAGCGCATCAGCAGCAGGCGTTCGCAGCGGTCGGCCTCGTCCATCACGTGCGAGGAGATGAGCAGGGTCGTGCCGTGCCGGGTGGCGAGGCGGTGGAAGAGGTCCCAGAGGTCGCGGCGGAGCACGGGGTCGAGGCCGACCGTGGGTTCGTCCAGGACCAGGAGTTCGGGGTCGCCCAGCAGCGCGACGGCGAGGGAGACCCGGGAGCGCTGGCCACCGGAGAGGTTGCCGGTGAGGTGGTCGGCGTCGCCGCCCAGATCCACGTCGGCGAGCGCCTGCTCCACCCGGGCCGCGCGGCGGCCCCGGGAGAGGCCGAGGACGGCGGCGAAGTAGTCGAGGTTCTGGCGGGCGGTGAGGTCGGCGTAGACGGACGGTGCCTGGGTGACGTAGCCGACGCGGGCGCGCAGCGGCGGGGAGCCGGCGGGCAGGCCCAGGACCCGGAGCGTTCCGGTGACGTGGGCCTGGGTACCGACGAGCGCCCGCATCAGCGTGGACTTGCCGCAGCCGGACGGGCCGAGCAGCCCGGTCACCGCGGCCCGGGGTACACGGAAGTCGAGCCCGTCGAGCACGGTGCGGCCCCCGCGGACGACGGTCAGTCCCCTGGCGAGGACCGCCTCCTCAATGGAATTCATCATGTGATGAATAATGCTCCCGCCGCCCTCACCCGTCAAGCAGCGCGCGCCGGGGCACGGGGCGCGGCAGGGCGGCGCGGGCGTCCCGAGGCGCCGACGAAAACGCCGGAGGCCGCGCACTTGGTGCGCGGCCTCCGGCGGGTGCGGACGGTACGGGAGGGGGTCACCGCCACATGCCGAGGAGGAGTCGGGGTTCCCCCGTAAAGGCCCCGGAGGCCGACACTGCCAGCGGCCGGGGCGGCAGCGGGCTGTACGGCAGGTCCGCGCGCCCCGCGGGACGGCGGACACGGGCGGGCAGGGCGGGGGCGGCGAGCAGCAGCAGGCGGCCGACAGCAACAGGCAGGGCTGCGGCGGCGGGCCGGTCAGCGCTTGCGCTTGGACTTCGGCGTGCGCTTGGCGGCCGGGTTGCCGGTACGGGTGGTCCTCCGGCGCTCGTGGATCCCGACGGCCCGCTCGTACTCGGCCCGATGGAGCTTCTCCCCCGGGGCCTCGACGAAGCTGCGGAAGCCGTAGGCGAGCAGCGCGCCCACAAAGCCGATCATCAGGATGCTGCGCATCGACTTCTCGGCACCGGCGTCCCGCGGGTGCTCGGGCCTGCGCACCCAGCCGCTCCAACTACGGCTGAACGCGAGCGAACTGCAGATGGCGAAGGCGACCACGAGCAGCAGGTTGACGAGTCGCCCGGCATCGGAGACGGCCACGCCCTGGTAGGCGAACCGCAGCACCAGCGCTCCGGCCGCGGCGGCCGAGAAGGCACCCAGGGTCAGACCGATCCGGCGCAGCCGATAGCCGCCGGAGTGATCGACCCACGTGGTGCCGTAGAAGCGGATCGGCTCGGGGCGGGGGGCCCGCGCGTCCTGCGGGTTCACGTCGGTGGGTCCGTCCATGCCGCCGATTATCGCCCCCGGGCCCGGTGGCGCGGCACCCGCCCGTCCCCGTCCGTCGTTCCCCTACCGTCCGGCACCGGGTGGTGGCTCTCAGGGTTCTTTGAGATTCCTCGGGTAGATCTGGGCCGTGACGTGTTTCCCTCCCGGCCTCCTGATCGCCGACGCCGACGCCGATGTCCGCGAAGTGCTCGCCGAGACCTTCCAGCTCGCTGGCTACCGGGTCACGGCCGCGGCCAGCGCCGTCACGGCGCTGAACGCCGCCGCCCGGCAGCCTCCCGACCTGGCCGTTCTCGACGTCGGCCTGCCCGATCTGAACGGCTACGAGGTCGCCCGGCAACTGCGGCAGGCCGACGGACGGGTGCGTGTGCTCTTCCTCAGCGCTCCCGACACGGCACCGGCCAGGGTGGCGGCCCTCACCGCGGGCGGTGACGACTGCGTCGGCAAGCCGTTCAGTCTGGAGGAGGTGGTGCTGCGGGCCTCGGCGATACTGCGGCGTCCGCTCCGGTCCGGCGGCCACGGGCCCCGGCGCGGCTGACGGCGGGTGCCCCGGCCGGGACGGCCGCCGCGCCGTCGCCCGGGAATCGCCTCCGGAGCGCGCCCCCTCACCCGTTCGGCCGTCCCGGGCAGTACGCTGCACGATGTCCCGCGGGGGAAGTCCGGTGAGATTCCGGCGCTGACCCGCAACGGTAGGCGCGCCCTTCGGGGCCGCGCGAGCCCGATCACCCGCGGCGGCACAGCTCCTGTCAACTCGCCGTGGACTGCGAGGGGAAGCCGCACGGTGCAGCGCTCGCGGTGGTTACCGCGGGACGGCGGTCCGGGCAGCTCCTGCCCCGTGCGCCCGCGGCCCGAGGCGAAGGCGGCCCGCCCGTGCCCCTCCCGGTCAAGCGCATATCCGGCACGTCGTCCGGCACCCCCTCCACCCCCGGGACGTCCGTCGAGGCGCCCTCCGCCGCCGGGCCCCGCACGGGCCGCACCGCGCGTCCACCGGGACGGGTGCCGCTGCTGCCGCTGCTGCTCCTCCTCACCGTCGCCCTGCTGCTCTCGCTGCCGGCCGCCGTGGTGCTCGGCCCGTCCGGCGTGCCCTGGTGGCAGGCGCTGGACCATCTGCGGGCGGGACTGACCGGGGGAGCGCTGCCCGCCGCGGAGCTGTCGGCGTACACGATCGTCTGGGAGATCCGCTTCCCCCGGGCGCTGCTCGCCGCGGTCGTCGGCACCGGGCTCGCGGTGGTGGGTGTCGCGGTGCAGGCCATGGTGCGCAACGCGTTGGCCGACCCGTTCGTCCTCGGCATCTCCTCGGGGGCGGCGATCGGTGCGAACGCCGTCCTGATCTTCGGGGCGCTGGGGGCGCTGGGGGTCTGGGCGGTCTCCGGTGCCGCCTTCGCCTCGGCCCTGGCGGCGATGGCTCTCGTCTACGCCGTGGCGCGCAGCGCGCACGGCCTCACCCCGCTGCGGCTCGTGCTGACCGGCACCGCGCTGCACTACGGGTTCTCCGCGGTCACGACGCTGATGGTCTTCATGGCGGAACGCGGCGAGGCGGCCAGGTCGGCGATGATGTGGCTGCTCGGCAGCCTGAGCGGGGCGACCTGGTCGGCGCTTCCGATCGCCGCCGCCGCGGTGTTCGCCGGTGCCGGGTACCTGCTGGTCTCCGCCCGCCGGCTGAACGCGCTGTCCATGGGAGACGAGACGGCGGCGGCGCTGGGGGTCGACGCGGATCGATTCCGCCGCGAGCTGTTCGTGCTCGCCGCCGGGGTGACCGGCGCGGTGGTGGCGGTCAGCGGGGCGATCGGGTTCATCGGGCTGATGGTGCCGCACGCCGCGCGGATGCTGGTCGGCGCCGACCACCGGCGGGTGCTGCCGGCGGCCTCGCTGCTCGGCGCGGTACTGCTGGTCTGGGTGGACGTGCTCTCCCGGACGGTGCTGGCGCCCGTGGAGCTGCCCGTGGGCGTGCTCACCGCCGTGATCGGCGTGCCGTCCTTCCTCCTGCTGATGCGGCGCCGCGGCCACGCCTTCGGGGGTGCCGCCTGATGGACGTGGACGTCGCGCAGCTGACGGTGGAGATCGCCGGTACGCGGTTGGTGCGGGAGGTCAGCCTGCACGCCGGGAGCGGCCGGATGGTCGGCCTGGTCGGGCCGAACGGCAGCGGGAAGTCGAGTGTGCTGCGCTGCGTCTACCGCGCCCACCGGCCCGCCTCGGGCACCGTCGCGCTGGACGGGGCCGACCTGCACGCGATGACGGCGCGCGAGGGCGCCCGGCTGCTGGCGGCGCTGCCGCAGGAGTCGGTGACCGAGTTCGACTTCCTGGTGTCCGAGGTGGTGGCCATGGGACGCACTCCGCACCAGCGGGCCGCCGCCCGGGCCCGTGAGGAGGACCGGGCGCTCTGCCGCGCCGCGCTGGAGCGGGTCGGCGCGGCGCAGTTGGCGGACCGCGGCTTCCGCAGCCTGTCCGGCGGGGAGAAGCAGCGGGTGCTGATCGCCCGGGCGCTCGCCCAGCAGCCGCAGGTCCTCGTCCTCGACGAACCGACCAACCACCTCGACATCGCCCAGCAGCTGGAAGTGCTGTCGCTGGTGCGGGACAGCGGGACGACCGTGCTCACCGCCCTGCACGACCTCAACCTGGCGGCCCGGCACTGCGACGAGCTGTACGTGATCGACGGCGGGGCGATCGTCGCCTCCGGGCCGCCGCACGACGTCCTCACGCCCCGCCTGCTCGCCGAGGTCTTCGGCGTCCGCGCCCACCGGGTACGGCACCCCGGGTCGGGAGCGCTCCAACTCCTCTTCGACCGGCTCCCCGCCGGGTGAGACCCGTCCGGCACCGGTCCTGCCGCCCCGCACGCACCGCCCGAGCGGCCGCACCGGGCGCTCCCGCCGCCCGGTGCGGCCCGTACGCCCCCACGCATCGCCCGACCAACCGCCCCGTCCGCCTCTCTACTCCGTCCGAAGGAGCCCCGCCGTGCCCCCGTCCCTCCCTCCCCGCCCGTCCGAGCGGTCGCCCGCGTACCTCTCCGGCCGCCCCGCCACCGGTCGGCGCCGGTCGGTCCGCAGCACGAGGGCCGCGGCGGCCGCCGCGGCCCTCGTGCTCCTGGCCGCCTGCGGCGCCTCCGTCGAGGAGGCCGCCCCGGAGCGGGACGCCTCGGACCACTACCCGGTGACGCTCACCAACTGCGGGGAGGAGAAGACCTTCGAGCGGGCGCCGGAGCGGGTGGTGACGAACGACGTCGGCATCACCGAGATCATGTTCGCGCTGGGCCTGGCGGACCGGATGGCCGGCTACGTGATGCCGGACGACAAGGGCGACACCGACGGTGTGCCGTGGGCGGACGGCTACCGGCAGACCGAGTGGCTCTCCGAGCGGCGGATCAGCAAGGAGATCGCCGTCGAGGTCGAGGCCGACCTGGTCTTCGCCGGCTGGAACTACGGCTTCAGCGAGGCCGACGGCTTCACCCCTGCCACCCTGGAGAAACTGGGCATCGACAGCTACCTGCTGACCGAGTCCTGCCGCAGCGGGCGGGGCGGCGAACGCGGGGTGATGTCGCCGCTGGACGCCCTCTACACCGACCTCCGCGCCCTGGGCACCCTCTTCGACGTCGAGGAACGGGCCGCGGAGCTGATCGACGGCTTCGAGAAGCAGGTCGCCGCGACCGTCGCGAAGGCGCCGAAGGGCGCCGACCGCCCGCGGGTGTTCCTCTACGACGACGGCCGGGACAAGCCACTCACCGCGGGGCGCTTCGCCGGTCCGCACGACATCATCACCAAGGCCGGCGGCGAGCACGTGATGGCGGACCTCGACGACTCGTGGACCACCGTGGGCTGGGAGACGGTCGTCGACCGGGACCCGGAGGTCATCGTCATCAACGACTACGGCGACACCGGTGCCGCGCAGAAGCGCGACTTCCTGCTGAGCCACGAGCCGTTGCGGAACGTCTCCGCGGTGCGCAACGAGCGGATCTTCGTACTCGACTACGTGGACCTGGTGGAGAGCCCGCGGAACCCGGCGGCCGTCGAGTCACTCGGCGCCTACCTGCGCGAGGAGGCCGTACCGGACCTGCGGGACGGAGACTGACGACCGCCGCGTCCCCGGGGCGGGCGGGGCCGGGCGCCGGGCGCGCCGGTACCGCCCCGCGGCCGTCCGGCCCGCCGCGCCCGCGCTGCTCCTACACTGGGGGCGTGGTGAGCACCGACTGGCAGAAAGACCTACGCGAACGCGGGTACCGGCTGACCCCGCAGCGGCAGCTCGTGCTGGAGGCCGTGGACAAACTGGAGCACTCCACGCCCGAGGAGATCCTCGCCGAGGTGCGGCGGACGGCCGGCGGCGTGAACATCTCCACCGTCTACCGGACGCTGGAGCTGCTGGAGGAGCTGGGCCTGGTCAGCCACGCCCATCTCGGGCACGGGGCTCCCACGTACCACCTCGCGGACCGGCACCACCACATGCACCTGGTGTGCCGGGACTGCACCGAAGTGATCGAGGCGGACGTGTCGGAGGCCGAGGGCTTCGCGGAACAACTGCGGGCCTCCCACGGTTTCGACACCGACGTGCGGCACTTCGCCATCTTCGGCCGGTGCCGGAAGTGCTCAGCAGAACAGACCGACGACGTGCCGTAGGGATTGCCGAATGACGTACCACAGCCCGCTGCTGTCGCTGCCCGGCGCAGTGGCCGCCGAGGGGCCCGACGAGGGGGTCGCCGCGCACTACGGCGACCTGTTCCGGGAGCAGCGCGCCCTGGCCGCCGGCGGCGGCCTGGTCGACCTCTCGCACCGCGACGTGCTCACCGTCGGCGGAGCCGACCGGCTGAGCTGGCTGCACCTGCTGCTCACCCAGCACGTCAGCGCACTCGAACCGGGGCAGGCCACCGAGGCGCTCGTGCTGAGCGCCAACGGTCACATCGAGCACGTCCTGTACCTGGTCGACGACGGCGCGACGGTGTGGATCCACACCGAACCCGGACGCGGCAAGGAGCTGCTGGCCTACCTGGAGAGCATGAAGTTCTTCTACCAGGTCGAGGCGGCGGACCGGACGGAGGAGTACGCCGTCGTCCACCTGCCGGCCGGCTCCATCGCCCCGACGCCGGCCGATGCCGCGGTGCGCGAGACCCCGCACGGCCGGGACCTCTTCCTGCCCCGCGAGCGGTTGCGCGACTTCGCCGGGCAGCACGGCGGCCCGGTGGGGACGCTGGCGTACGAGGCACTGCGCATCGAAGGCCACCGGCCGCGCCTGGGCATGGAGACCGACCACCGGACGATCCCGCACGAACTGGGGTGGATCGGTACCGCGGTGCACCTCGAGAAGGGCTGCTACCGCGGGCAGGAGACGGTCGCCCGGGTGCACAACCTGGGCAAGCCCCCGCGCCGCCTGGTCTTCCTGCACCTGGACGGCAGCGAGGTGAAGATCCCGGTGCACGGAGACCCGGTGCGGTCGGCCGCGGACGGGCCGGAGGGCCGGCAACTGGGGTTCGTGACCAGTTCGGCGCGCCACCACGAGCTGGGGCCCATCGCGCTCGCGCTGGTGAAGCGGAACGTTCCGCTGGATGCACCGCTGCTCGCCGGGGACACCGCCGCCTCCCAGGAACCGGTGGTCGCCCCCTGACCCGGGCGCCGCAGCGCATCCACGAGCCCCGCGGGCCCGTCCCGGATCTCCCCCGGGGCGGGCCCGCGGGACTCCCCGCCGACGGGGAGCGGCTCAGAGGGTCTCGTTGAGGGAGTCGGCGAGGCGGCTGCGGGCGGCCCGGGCCGCGGGCAGGGCCGCCGCCGCGACCGCTCCCAGCACCGCTGCCGCGGCGAGGGCCGACAGCACGCCCGCGGACGGGAGTTGCGCGATCCCGGCACCGATGCCGGTGGACCGGCCCTGGGCGTCGACCAGCAACCTGCCGAGCGGGGCGCCGGCCAGGATTGCCGAGCGGGGCGCCGGCCAGGATGCCCAGCGCGGCGGCGGCCAGCGCCGTGAAGCCCGCCGCGGAGACGATCACCGCACTGATCTGCCGGGGGCTGAGACCGATCGCTGTGAGCGCCAGCAGGTCCCGGCCGCGGTCCCGGACGCTGGTGCCGATCATAATGAGCAGTTCGGTGAGCCGGATCAGGGCCAGCACCGCGATCAGTCCGGCGATCATGCCGCGGGCGGGGGAGAGGCCGTCGGCCGGGTTGGGCACCTCGCGGATCTCCAGCCCGTCGACGGACGCGGCCGGCTCGTCGCCCACGGTGCGCGGGTCCGCGCCGGGCCGGAGGACAAGGTGGTGGAAGCCGGGCTCCAACTCCGGCGCGCGTTCGCGGAGGGTGCCCAGGTCGGTGGAGACGACCCGGCCGCCGCCCTCCGGCTCGATGCTGCGGCCCACGAGGTGCAGGATCTGCGGACGCCCCTCGACCGTCATCCGGGCCCAGTCGCCGACCTGGACGCCGAGCAGGTCCAGGAGCCCCTGGCCGGCCACGGCCTCGTCCGGCCCCGAAGGGCGCGGCCCTCCACCACGGCGAAGGGGTAGCGGTCCCCGGCGGTTCCCAGCCCCCGCAGGGCGCTGGTGCCGGTCTGCCCCGGCACCAGCGCGCTGACCTCGATGCCGGGGTACGCCGCGGTGACGTCCGGGTGGGCCTCCAGCGCTTCGACCCGCCGCCGCTCCCCGGACCCGTCGTCCGCGGCGCCGGCCTGCTCACTCCGGGCGGTGAGCCCGGCCTGCAGGCCCAGCCGCTCGGGGGCCTCCTGGGACTCCTCCAGGGTGGTCCAGGCGCCGAGTGCGACAGTGATCATCAGCAGTGGCAGGGCCAGCCGGGCCACCTGCACCAGCGCGCGGGCCCGGCGCGGGAAGGCGGCGCGCCAGCCGAGCACGAGGGCCGGCGGGACGTGCCAGCCCAGGGCCCGGCGGCCGAGGACGGTCAGCCGGCTGGCGACCGGCAGCGCCGCGCGCGCGGCCGGTACCGGGGAGACCTTGCCGGCCCGCCGGGCGGCGAGTCCGGTGGCGGTCGCGATCAGCAGCAGTGCGGCGCCCGGGACGCCCAGCAGCAGCGCGGCGTGGCCGGGCAGCTCCCGCCACGCGCCGGCGGCCTCGCCGATGCGTCCGGGGATGCGGGACCCGAGCAGCGCGGTGGCCGCGCTGCCGGCCGCGACGCCCAGCACGGCGAAGGCGAGGTGCTGGAAGAGGAAGACGCGGACGACCTGATGGCCGATTCCGTGAAGTGACCCCGCCTCCTCCCCGACCACCCGCGCCGGAGCGACCGGCGCCGAGGAACTCCCGTGCGACGGCTGTCACCCCCCGACAGCCGTCGCAACGGGGGCCCGTCGGCTGCCGGTTCGCGGCGGCGGTCCGGCAGCCGACGGGGCGTTGCCACCCACGGGCCCGCCCCGCGCTTCCGCCCGACCCCGACCCCGACCCCGGCCGGCCGACCGGGCGGGGTCCCCGCTCGGGCATCCCGGCCCGGCCCCGTCGCGCATCAGGTCGGGCACACCGCCGCCGTCAGACCTCCAGCAGCACGGTGAACGGACCGTCGTTGACGAGCGAGACCTTCATGTCGGCGCCGAACCTCCCCTCGGCGACCTCCGCGCCCAGGGCCCGCAGCCGACTGCTCACCTCGTCCACCAGCGGCTCGGCGACCGGCCCGGACGCCGCCGCCTGCCAGGTCGGGCGGCGCCCCTTGCGGGCGTCGCCGTAGAGGGTGAACTGGCTGATCACCAGCACCGGAGCCGCCACGTCGGAGCAGGACTTCTCGCCCTCCAGGATCCGCAGCGACCACACCTTCCGGGCCAGCCGCCCGGCGTGCTCGGCGGTGTCCTCGTGCGTCACCCCGACGAAGACGCACAGGCCCTGCCCGGTGATCTCGCCGACCGTCCGCCCGTCCACGTCCACCCGGGCGCCGTTCACCCTCTGAACTACTGCTCGCATGGGTTCATGATGCGCCGGATGGGTGCCATCACGCTGCATCGGCTGGGCACACGGTGGCAGGATGCGGGAACGTTGTGCGTTGGAGACGGCGAAAGCGCCGACTGGTCTCGCTGCCCGCAACCCGCCGCACGCGACGACATGCCCGGCCCGGTCGGCGGCGGGCGGCAGCGGGCGCGCGCCCCACGGGCGCGCAGCCCGGCGCGGGGAGGCTCCACGGCCACGGAGCACAGCAGGAAGCGACACAGTGCCACCACAGGTACGAGGGGACGAATACATGAGCGCAACCGGTTCGGGACACCATCCCACCGACCGGGCGGCACCCGGAGGCGCCGCCGGCACTCCCGGGGGCGGCCGCCTCGCCGGGGACCACACGCCGGGCGGGCTCGCGGCGCCGGGAGCCCGCTCGTCGGTCCCCGGCAGCTCCTCCCCGCCGCCGCGCCCGCACGGCGGACTGCCGCTGGGCGTCTCGCGCCGGGACGCGGACGCCCCCTCCCGGCAGTCCGGCGGCTCCGCGTCCGAGCTGCCGCACCTCGGGCTCCCGGCCCTGCGCGCGCTGCGCCGCTCCGCCCAGCAGGAGGAGGCCGACCTCAGCTACCTGCGGCGGCTGCTCCAGGGGCGGATCGACATCCTGCGCGCCGAACTCGCCCGCCGGGCGGACCCGGCGTCCTCGCTGGTGGACCGGCTGCCGGAGATCCTCGCCGACGCCCCCACCCGGCACCGCGCCTCCGCCCGGCACGTGACCCTGGGCACGCCGCGGAGCGCCGAGTACCGGCGGCTCGCGGAGACAATGCTCGCCGACGTCGAACTGGCCGACCTCGGCGCCCGCAGCGAGCAGCAGCTCCAGGAGGGTATGGGCCGCCTGGTGCGCCACGAGCGGCAGATCTCGGGCCGCCGGCAGAACCTTCAGCGCACCGCCGACGACTGCAGCGCCGAGATCGCCCGCAGGTATCGTGAGGGCGAAGCGCACGTCGACGACCTGCTGGCCTGAGCGGCGTCCGGCAGGGCCGGGCCCCCTCGAAGGGCGATCCCCGCGGCGGCCGGTCGTCCCTTCCAAGGAGGCAGAGCGGCCGATGCCGTCAACCACCCCGCCCGTGCTCGCCGAGGTCCGCCGATCCGGATTCGTCGAGGGGCACCACCGCGGTTCGCTCGTCGTCCTCGCCGCCGACGGCACCGTCGACCGCACACTCGGCGACGTCGACAGCCCCGTCTACCCGCGTTCCTCGAACAAGCCGATGCAGGCCGCCGCCCTGCTGCACGCGGGTCTGGACCTCGGCGGGGAGCGCCTGGCGCTCGCCGCGGCCAGCCACTCCGGCGAGCCCTTCCATCTGGAGTTGGTCGGCACCCTGCTCGCCGAGCACGGACTCACCGAGGACGACCTGCGGTGCCCGCCCGACCTGCCGCTCGACCCCGCCGAGGCGGAGCACTACCTCGCCGCGGGCCGGACCCGGAGGCCGACGACGATGAACTGCTCCGGGAAGCACGCCGCCATGCTGGCCGCCTGCCGGCTCAACGGCTGGCCCACCGCGAGCTACCTCGACCCCGGGCACCCGCTCCAGAAGCTCGTTGTCGAGGTCGTGGAGCGGACGTCCGGCGAACGCGTCGCACACCTCGGCACGGACGGCTGCGGAGCCCCGCTCGCGGCCCTCTCCCTCACCGGTCTGGCCCGTGCCTTCCGCCACTTCGCCGGCGCCGGGGAGGGCACCCCCGAGCGCCGGGTGGCGGACGCGATGCGCAGCCACCCCGAGTACGTGGCCGGCACCCGCCGGTCCGACACCTGGCTGATGCGCGCACTCCCGGGGACGCTGTCCAAGGTGGGCGCCGAGGCGGTGCAGGCAGTCGCGCTCTCGGACGGGCGGGCGCTGGCCTTCAAGGTGGACGACGGTGCGCTGCGGGCGGTGGGCCCGGTACTGGCCCGCACCCTGGAGCAGTTGGGCGTCGAGTCCCCCGTCCTGTCCCGGCTCGCGGACGCCCCGCTGCTCGGCGGCGGCCGTCCGGTCGGGGAGATCCGGGCGGTCTGCTGAACCGCGCGGCCGGCACCCGCCGGGGGATTACGCCGACGGGCCGCGACGAGTCCACCGGGGACCACGCCGACCCGTCCGCCGGCGGGCCGGGCAAATGCGGATGCGGCGGCACTCCGGCCGGAACTAACCTGCCGGAATGCCGCTCACCATTCGCCACCTCACCGACCCCGCCGAGCTGGACGACTGGCACCGCGCCGTCGCCACGGGCTTCCTCCGCTCCTCCGCACTGACCCCCGAGGAGCTCGCGCTCCGCAGCGAGGGCGTCGATCCCTCCCGGTTGCAGGGCGGCTACGAGGACGGTCGGTGCGTGGCCACCTACCGGACCGTCGACCAGCAACTCACCCTTCCCGGCGGCGCCGTGGTCCCGGCGACGGCCGTCACCCAGGTGACCACCACCGCGACCCACCGGCGGCGCGGCCTGCTCAGCACAATGATGCGGAGCGGGCTGACGGTGGCCAAGGAGCGCGGCGACGCCTGCGCGACGCTGATCGCCGCCGAGTACCGCATCTACGGCCGCTTCGGCTTCGGTCCGGCCACGTGGACGAGCGACTTCGAGGTGGAGGTCCCGCGCGCCGGTCTGGACTCGCGGCGGACCGCGGACACCGAGGGCGGCCGTCTGGAACTCGTCGACGCGGCGGAGCTGCGCAAGGTGGGTCCCGCCTGCCACGAGCGGTTCCGGACGCTGCCGGGCAGCGCGGGGGCTATCGACCGCACCACGCGCTGGTGGGAGAAGGGCACCGGTCTGCGCCGCCACCCGGACGACGGGTTCGTCCCCGCCTTCCACGTCGTGTACCGGGACGCGGGCGGCGAGGCGCAGGGCTTCGCCTCCTACACCGTCGACGAGCACTGGGACCGCAAGCTCCCGAAGGAGACCGCCAAGGTCACCGGGCTGACCGCGGTGACGCCGGCGGCGGAGCGGTCGTTGTGGCGCCACCTGCTCTCGCTCGACTGGGTGAGCACGCTGCATGCCGAGGCCCGGGCGCCCGACGACGTACTGCCGCTGCTGCTGCCCGACCCCCGCGCGGCGCGCACCACCACCCACGGGGACTTCCTGTGGCTGCGGCCGCTGGACGTGCCGCGGCTGTTGCAGTCCCGGAGCTACCCCGCCTCCGGCCGGCTGGTCCTCGACCTGCACGACGCGGCGGGCCTGGCCGGGGGCCGGTTCGCGCTGGACGCAGGCCCCGAGGGGGCCCACTGCGCGCCGAGCCGCGGGGAACCGGACCTGAGCATGGACATCGGGGAGCTGGGGGCGCTCTGCCTCGGGGACGAGTCGGCGACCCGGCTCGTCGCGCTGGGCCGCGTCGCCGAGGAGCACCCGGGCGCGGCCGCCCGCATGGACCTCCTCTTCCGCACCCCCCGGCGCCCCTGGTGTCCGGACAGCTTCTGACGACCCCCTGCCTCACCGGCGGGAGCCCGGGCTCTGAGGCCCCGCCGCCCGCGCCGCCGCGGTACGCACAGTCGTGGACGTGCAGAACGGCGTCGTCGAGGAGGCGTACGAACGCGCCCCGGTCGTCGCGAACATCGTTGGCCTGGCCGAGCGGGCGCGGCGCGAGCAGGCGCCCGTCGTGTGGGTCCGGCACTCCGACGAGGAGCTGGTGCACGGGAGCGACGCGTGGCGGATCGTGCCCGAGCTGCCCCCGGCCCCCGGCCCCCGGCCCCCGGCCCCCGAGGAGCCGCTCGTGGAGAAGACGTACGGCGACTCCTTCGAGGACACCCGGCTGGAGGAGGTGCTGGCCGGCCTCGGAGTCGGAAGGCTCCTCGTCGTCGGCGCGCAGACCGACGCGTGCGCCCGGTCCACCCTGCACGGCACGTTCGCCCGCGGGTACGACGCCACCCTGGTCGGTGACGCCCACGCCACCGAGGACCTCACCGCCTGGGGAGCGCCGGCGCCCGCCCAGGTCGTCGCGCACACCAACCTGCACTGGAGCCGCCAGTCGGCGCCGGGCCGTAAGGCCGGCACGGTCGCCGCCGAGGAAGCGGACTTCGGCACCGCCTGAGCGGCCCGCGGACCGCCCTCGCGAGCGGGAGCCGGGCCCCGGGCCTGCCCGCCCTCCTCCGACGGAGGAAGCGGTGTACAGGTGGCGGCGCTCTGTACGCGCGCGTCCCGGGAGATGATGCTGGACTCGCCCCACCTCGGACCCGCTCCGAGCAGCCACGGCAGAAACGAGAATCATGCGGAACCTCCTCGTCCCGGCGGAATGCGTGCTCTTCGACTTCGACGGCCCGGTGTGCCGGCTGTTCGCGGGCAGGCCCGCACGCGGCGTCGCCGCGGCGCTGTGCGCCGCGGCCGACCGGCACGGCGCGGACCTGACACCGTCCGCTCCCGCCGGCCCGCACGCCGTCCTGCGCGCCGCGCTCTCCCACCCCGACGGGGACGAGGTGGTGCGGTCGGTGGCCGAGGCGCTGAGCGCCGAGGAGTGGGAGGCGGCCGAGACCGCGTGGCCGACCGCCTACGCCGACCGGCTGATCCGCACCCTGCACGCCACCGGCCACCGGCTCGCCGTCACCACGGACAACGCACCCGAGGCCGTCGAACGGTACCTGGCGAGCCGGGGACTGGGCCGACTCCTCGCCGGGCACGTGCACGGCCGCAGGCCGGACGCCACCCGGCTCAAGCCCGACTCCGACTGCCTGCTGCGCGCACTGGAGTCGACCGGCACGCATCCGGACCGTGCGCTGATGATCGGCGACGCGGCGCGCGACCTGCACGCGGCGAAGTCGGCCGAGGTGCCGTTCCTCGGCTACGCCCGCACACCGGCGAAGGAGATCGCGCTGCGTGAGGCGGGAGCCGAGCACGTCACCGGCTCCCTGCTGGACGTCCTGGAGATCGTCAACGTCCCCCGCTTCCGTTGAGCGGGCGCCCCGGGTGGCCCCGCCGCCACGCCGACGCCGCTGCGGCTGCTTGAACACCGTCCCGGTGGGCACCTGCGTAGGGTGTGACGGTCCGCACGGCGCCCGCGGACGGACCGTACGAGTTACCGAGCAGCAGGAGGTCTCACCATGCCAGAGGAGCCCGCGCACGACCCCGAGGTGCTCCAGCTCGCAGCGAAGATCTTCCATCTCTCCCGGCACGGCGACACCGACACCATCGCCGCCTACGTGGACGCCGGCGTACCGCCGAACCTCACCAACGACAGCGGTGACTCGCTCGTGATGCTGGCCGCCTACCACGGGCACGCGGCGGCGGTCCGCGCGCTGCTGGAACGCGGCGCCGATCCGGACAAGCCCAACGACCGCGGCCAGACCCCGCTGGCGGGCGCGGTGTTCAAGGGCGAGGACGAGGTGGTCCGGGCGCTCGTCGAAGGCGGTGCCGACCCGACGGCCGGAGCGCCGAGTGCCATCGAGACGGCCCGGATGTTCGAAAAGCAGGAACTGCTCGCCCTGTTCGGCGCCGGGTAGCGCGGACCGCCCACGAGGGCGGGCAGGAACGGACCGCGTACGGCGGCAGGCCGGAGCGGCCACCTGCCCCCTGGTGGCCGCCACCCACGCCCCTGCCGCCCGGCGCCGCTCAGAGTTCGTCCGCGGCGTACGCCTCCATCGCCCGCCGGACGAACTCGGCGGTACCGGCGCCATGGGCGTCGTAGACCGCCGCGAACCGGGGATCGGCGGTGTACATCTGCCCCAGCCCGGCGTACTCCTCCGCGGAGAGACGCCTGCCCTGACGGACCGCTTCCGACGCTGGTGCGACCGGGACGCGGGCCCTGCCCGGTTACGTGCTCCGCGAGCATGACCGGGTGCTGGGCGAAGCGGTCAGGGACGTCGCGGCCGGCCGCAGTCGAATCGTGATCCTGGTGGGTACCTCTTCGACGGGGAAGACGCGGGCCTGCTGGGAAGCCGTGCAGCCGCTCGCGGAGAAGGAATGGCGGCTGTGGCATCCGTTCGATCCAACCCGCGCGGAGGCCGCGCTGGAGGACCTGCACCGGGTTCAGCCCCGCACGGTGGTGTGGCTGAACGAGGCCCAGCACTATTTGGGCGACCGGGCGGCCGGTGAGCGGATCGCGGCGGCCGTGCACCACCTGCTCGTCACCCCGGAGCGCGGGCCGGTCCTTGTACTGGGCACGCTCTGGCCCGAATACCTGCACCAGTACACAGCCCTGCCCGCCCCGAAGGAGGACGATCCACACAGCCGGGTGCGGGAACTGCTCTCCGGACACACCCTGCCCGTCCCCGACGCCTTCGACGCTCGGGCTCTGGCCGCCGCATCCGCCGTCGCCAAGGGCGGTGACCAACTGCTGGCCGACGCCCTCACCCGGGCCAGCACCGACGGACGCATCACCCAAGACCTGGCCGGCGCCCCCGAACTCCTCAACCGCTACCAGCACGCAAGCCCAGCCGCCGGAGCGCTGCTGGAGGCCGCGATGGACGCACGCCGCCTCGGCGTAGGCCTCCACCTTCCGCAGGCCTTCCTCATCGACGCCGCCACCGACTACCTCACCGACACCGACTATGACCAGCTCACCGACGACTGGGCGGAACAGGCGTTCGCCACCCTCGCTCAACCCGTCCACGGCAAACAGGCACCCCTGCGCCGCACAACAGCCCGAACCACACGACGCCCGCCCATCCCCACCCCTCGTGCCGACACCCCTGCCTCACCGCCTGCGGGGCTGGTGTTCCGGCTCGCCGACTACCTCGAACAGCACGGCCGCACAACCCGGAATCGACTGTGCCCGCCCGCCTCCTTCTGGCACGCCGCCCACACCCGCCTCACCCACCCCGATGACCTGTACAACCTTTCCAAAGCAGCCGGGCAGCGCCACCGTCTGCAATGGGCTCAGCTCCTCAGCCACCGTGCCGCCGACCATGGCAGTACCGACGCCCTGCGCCTCCTGGCCGACCTGCGAAAGAAGGACGGGGACTGGAGAGAAGCGAAGCGCCTCCTCCGGCAGGCCGCCGACGGCGGCAACGTCGAGGCCCTGCAGGACTTGGCTGTGATGCTGCACGACGCTGGGGATAGGGAAGGGGCGCAAACCCTCCTTCAGCAGGCCGCCGACGGCGGAAACGTCGATGCCCTGTCCCGCCTGGCGCTGATGCGAGAGCGCGCCGGGGACCGGGAGGGTGCCGAGAATCTGGCGCAGGAAGCCGCCGGGCACGGCAGCACCGGTGCCCTGGTGCTCTTGGCTTTGGGACGGAAAGAGGCTGGTAGGGCGGAATACCTTCTCCGGCAGGCTGCCGACCACGGCAGCGCCATCGCCCTGTTCCACCTGACGATCGTGCGGGAGGCGGCTGGGGATCCGGACGACGCCGAGACCCTGGCCCAGAAAGCCGCTGCCCACGGCAGGGCCGACGGCCTGTACCGCCTGGCCGTGAGCCGGGACAAGGCCGGGGACGAGGAAGGAGCGGAGCACTTCGTTCGGCAGGCCGTCGACCATGGGAGCAGCGATGCCCTGTACCGCTTGGCCGTGAGGCAGGACGAGGCCGGGGACAAGAAAGGAGCGGAGCGCCTCTTTAAGCAAGCCGCCGACCATGGCAACGCTGCCGCCCTGTTTCAACTGGCCTTAATCCGGGAGGCGGCAGGGGATCCGGAAAGCGCCGAGACCCTCGCCCTGGAAGCCGCCGACCATCACGACCCCGAAGCCCCCTATCGCCTGATCATGATGCGAGAGGAGGCCGGGGACGGGGAAGGGGCGAAGCGCCTGCTCCGGCAGACCGTCGACCACGGCATCACCGACGAAATACTGGAAACACTGTGGCCGTACGGGCTGGACCCGGACGGCACGCCGACACCTCCATGGGAACCGTCGGCATACGCCCCGCTCGACCGGCACGTATCGCCCGGCAGGCCGTAGCGGCCGCCGTATAGGGCGGCCGCACGGCGCCCGGCATTCCGCTCCAGGCTAGCCACAGGACCGAGATCAGTGGGCCTCAGCCGAGTCGCGGCATGCGAAGTCGGCTTCCTCGGAGAGGATGCGGCGGATCAACCTCGAGGACCGTCAGCGCGCCAGTCTGAGCCGTGCCGTCTCTGCGGCATGGGACGCGGCTTCGATCAGCCCAAGTTCGCCGGCGAGTGTTCCCAAAAAGGCATCGACCGCCTCGATCGCGCGGCCCTCCATGGTGTCGGGCTCTGCGAAGTACGCGGCGAACTCTCCGTCGCCGATGGTCGCCATGGCGGGCCGACGGTCCTGGTAGTCGGCCCACATCGGTCTGTAGACGGCGCGCACTCGGTCGAACTCGGTTTCGTCGATCTCCTCGTGCCGGAGGCGGCGGATGGTTTGCTGGCGGGCCTTCCACATGGCGATGTGCTGCTGGGCGGAGATCGGCCCGAACGGGCCGGGAAGGGCTCGTTCGATCCTCGGCATGCCCGGCTGGACTGGCCAGGGAGAGTACAACTCCGTGAGGACCGAGGTCAGTCTGTCGATATCGATCCGACCGGTCCGCTCGCCCTCCTCGAGGACGAGCTGGGCGGTGCGCCGTTGCTTGAGGGTGGCTGAGGGGTGGGCAAGTTGCTCGACGATGGCGCGGACGTTCTGGCTTCGGCGGACGGCGGTCGTCTGGCCGGCGGCGCGCGCATGGGTACGCCAGGCTCGGCGCGCCTGCGGGGTAAGCACGATCGTGTCGTCGATCAGCCACAGGTACAGCACGACGCGGATCAAGGAGCATTGCGGGATACGCCCCAGCGGGGAGCGCTCTCGAGCCTCGAGAAGTCTGGTGAACAACTCTCGTTGCTCGGGCGGGAAGATCCGCGGATCGCTGCCGTAGGCGCTGGTCTTGCGCGGCTCGGGGTTGGCGAGCATGCCGTCCTCGACCCAGGAGGTCACCATCCGGGGGCTGGCTTTGACGCCCAGCGCGAGCGCGTCGGCTACCAGATCGGTCGAAGTTCCCTCGACCCACGTGGTGGCCCGATTCCCGTTCATGGTGCCGAACTTACATCGAGATTCGAGCCTCGGAAGCTGCATTCAGCGCACGTCAGCCATAAGGCTTGGGGTCAGCAGAAACTGCGCCCCGCACCGTATCCCTGCCAGGAACACGCGGTGCGGGGGCAGCCGACTCATCCCCTGAACGGAGACCGTCATGTCCCACCGTACGCACCGCCCCGCCCCGAAGCGGCGACGCGCCCGCCACCGCCGCGTCGAGGGCCTTGGACAAGCAGCGCTCTACGCCGCATCCGCCACGTTGGCCGGCGGGCTGGTCCGCGAGCTCCTCCACCTGGTCAACATGTCCGTCTCCTCCTGCTGACCTGAGCATCAGGGAGATGCCGCGTCCGGGCCTGCCGGGCGCGGCGTCTCCGCGGCACCCGGCTACAGGTAGAGATCTGCAGCTTCGCGGCGAAGAGACCGCCGTTCAGCGGGGTGCCGGGGAGCAGCGCGCGGATAAGGCGGCCGTCGGCCGCGGGCGAGACGGCGAGCGGAGTGCGTAGCCCAGCCTCTCATTGCCCCATTGACCCGAGTCTCGACCAGACCTCCTCATCGCAAGCGTCGGTCGATTGCTGAGCGGATCTTGGGCACGGCCTTCTCATCGAAGCCCTCGCGACGAAGCACGAAGCGATGGAGTTTCGGCATGGTCCCCTCGTTGTACCCGGTGACGAGGTAGCCATCGAAGTCCCGGTTAGGGTCCTCTTCCACATCCACAAGGCCGAACCGGTTCAGCATCCGGTGTGCCTCGTATGCGTCCCTGCTGAGGCCAAACTGTCGGAGCCGCATGTCGCTGGCGACAAACACAGGCTGGGCACCGAACCGGAAGTGGAGCCACGCCAGCATCAGCAGGAAGTTGATCTCGGTGTCCTCTAGCAGGTGGATCCATCCGTTGTGGAACAGTCCTGCTGGCAGCGACGGGGTCCGCTCCTCCGCTGGCACCATGTAGCGGTCGGGATTGCTGCCGCCTCCGTTTGGGGCGCCGTGCTCGTGGAGGAGCTGGAACCCTTCGTACTTGCCCCGGCTCTTGTTTCCGTTGGGCAAGTGAACAAGTTGGAAGGCGTCTCCGGACAGGCGGTCCATGGCGCTATGTAGCTGCCGCACCTTCTTATCGCGAACGGTGACGTAGTTCCTGTCGCCCTTCCGGCTCGGCTCTGACGGAGTGGCGAACAGGTCGACCCAACTCACGGTATCGATGTCATTCACGGGCAGGGGGTTGCTCGGGTAGGTGCCGCGTTTTCGTGCTGGGCCACGAACAGGGCAGTGAGGTAGACCCTGAGGGCGATCCCGCAGGGGGAAGGCAGGCGCGTCGATGGCGGCCGGTCCTGCGGCGCTGGAAGGCGCCTGTCTGAGGGATCTCCGGGGAGCTCGGCCGGCTCGGCGCGGAACATCGGATGGCGAGACGTTTGAAGTGGTGGAGGAGGGCGAAGGTCTGCTCCACGACGTAGCGGAGCTTGCCCATCCCTTTGATGTTCGGGCAGCCCTTGCGCGAGATGACAGGCAGGATCCGTCGCTTGCGTAGCGCGTTCCGGTTCGGGTTGGAGTCGTAGCCCTTGTCGCCGAGTAGGGCGCCGGGCCGGCCCGGGCGGCCTGCGACGGGCGGGATCCCGTCGACCAGGGCGAGGGTCTGGGCAACGTCGTTCACGTTGACGGCGGTGGTGATGACCTTGATGGGGGTACCGCATCCGTCGCAGATCAGGTGGTGTTTGATGCCCGTCTTGCGCCGGTCGACCGGCGACGGGCCGGTGTCGGCTGCCCGGATGTAGGAGCCGTCCACGCACGCACGTGACCAGTCGAGTTCACCGGCCGCGGCCCTGGCAACCGCTCAGGCCACGGAGGCAACAACGGCTCGATCAGCGCCCACAAGTCGTCGTCCACGGTCCACGGCCGAGTACTCACACCCACACGAACGGCAGAAGCACCCGACCGGTCACGCCTGACCAGGACGTCTCAACAAGATCTTGTTACGAGCTCTAAGAAGCTGTTGTCTTTCCGGTCGTGAGGACTGCGTTTCCGCTGGTCGGGCATAGGGTCGGCGATCCCGTGGGAGTTGTGGCCTGTCGTGCTGTCGTTGCCCGGGAGGTCGTGGATGCCGTCGGTGGTTGGGCTGTTGGAACAGCGTGAGTTGGGTGCTCGCCGTCGTGTTGACGAGCTGCGGGAGGAAGCCGACCGTGTCCAGGCCGAGTTGGCCGTGGCCGAGCGGGAATGGAAGGAGTGGGCCATCGCCTGCTCGCGGGTCGGCGAGGTGCTGGCCCCGGTGAACGAGAGCGAGCAGGACCCCGCCCGGGCCGAGGGGACCGCGCCGACTGCCGAGGAGCAGTCCGGAAAGACGCCGCAGCTGCCGGAGGCAGCGAAGACGAAGTCGCAGGTCCCGATGTGGCGTGAGGGGCTGGCCCGGTCGGTGCTGTCGGCCGACTACCAGCGCATCCTCACGGCGCTCGCGGACCGGGTCCGGCTCCGTCAAGGGCCGCTGACCTGCCAGGAGATGACCGCGGCGTTCGGCATGGACGTGGTGCCGGCACGAGTGGAGGCACTGCGGTCGAAGGCGAAGCGCCTGGTTGCGCGGGGCTGGCTGGCCGAGCCCGCGCCGGGCCGGTTCACGCTCGCGCAGGATGTGGCCGGGCCAGGCGGCGCGTCATGAGCAGGGTCATCGACCAGTAGACCATCGCTTCGGCGCTGGTGGTGCGGCGCTCAAAGTCGCGGGCCAGGCGGCGGGTGCGCATCAGGTGGGCGAAGAGGCGCTCGACGAGCCACCGCTTGGGCAGGACCACGAACCCCTTCTGGTCGTCGCTGCGTTTGACGATGGCCAGGACCAGGGCGAGCGCGGTGAGGCAGTGGGCGACGAGGGGCCGGTGTAGCCTCCGTCGGCCCAGACCAGCTCCAACTGGTGGTGCGCGTCGGTGACGTGCCGCAGCAGGACCTGGGCGGCGGTGCGGTCGCCGACATCCGCGGCGGTGACCATCACGCCCAGCAGCAGGCCGAGGGTGTCGACCACGACGTGCCGCTTTCGCCCGTTGATCAGCTTGCCGCCGTCGAAGCCGCGGCTGTCCACGCCGACGACGGCGTCCGCCTTGACGGACTGCGAGTCGATCACCCCGGCCGTCGGCTCCGTATCGCGCCCGTCCCTCTCGCGGATCCCTGCGCGCAACCGGTCGTGGAATTCCTTGACCAGGCCGTGGCCGCGCCAGCGGCGGAAGAACACGTAGACCCGGTCCCAGGGCGGGAAGTCGGCAGGCATCGCCCGCCACTTGATGCCATTGTCGACCAGGTAGCGGATCGCATCAAGTATCGCCCGGTGGCAGTACGCCTCCGGCTGCCCTCCCCGGCCACGCATCCAGCCAGGCACCGGCAGCAGCGGCCGTACCGCCGCCCACTCCGCGTCCGTCATGTCCGTCGGATAACGCGGCTGCCGCATCCCGTTGTCGGCAGCGTTTCCGAACCGGTGAGCCAGACAGTCACACTCCCGGGTGACCAAGGTGGACTGCCCGGACATCGGCACGGAAGACTGCGGCACCAGGGCCTCCTGATGTTGCTCGGTGATTCGACACCAACGAGCTGTTCAGGAGGCCCTACTCGTACGCGCCGAACATCTCGCGACCACCCAATCGGGACTCCCGTTCGACGGACACCGCTCAAGATCGGAACGACAACAGCTACTAAGGATCGGAGAAGCCATACGAGCGGCTTTGCCGCTTGCCTGCGGGACGCGGGGTTGCGCGCCCCTTGCGCAGGCTTACGGCAGGGTGTGGCACGCGCCGAGTTGACCGACACAGGGCAATCCTTGGTCACAGGTGTCTTGCTCGGATGACAACCATCCTACTCAGCCGCAGTCGCTGGTCGGCTACGGGCGGCTGGTAACAGATACCCCTGCGAAGTGACAGTTATCGCTGCGAGTCACACACCTCCACCACCACAGAAGAACACTTTTGCAAGCACATGCTTGCAAAAGTTAGCGCCGCGAGGCATGGTGGGGGTCATGGCTTCACTGCACCCCGGCGACATCGGCGAGTTCCTTCGGGAACAGCGGCGCAACGCCCAGCTCTCACTGCGCCAGCTCGCGGACGCGGCCGGGGTGTCGAATCCGTACCTGAGCCAGATCGAGCGCGGGCTGCGCAAGCCCAGCGCGGACATCCTGCAGCAGCTGGCCAAGGCGCTGCGGATATCCGCCGAGACGCTCTACGTGCGGGCCGGGATGCTCGACGAGCGGGAGCGGGAGGACACCGAGGTCCCCGCCGCCATCCTGGCCGACCCGTCGATCAACGAGCAGCAGAAGCAGGCGCTGCTCCAGATCTACGCGTCGTTCCGCACCCAGAACGGCAACGGTGCCACCGAGGACGACGACGTCAAGACCACCCCCAGGACCACCCCATAGAGCAGCCCGGGAGGCACTCCATGCCCGACACCACCGACTTCCGCAAGACGATCACCAGCCCGACGCCGCTCTACTTCGCCGCCGGTGTGATCGAGAAGGTCCGCACCGAGGCCCCCGAGCAGCTCGCGAAGCTGGCGAAGGTCAGGGAGGCCGACCCGAAGGTCGTGCAGTCGCAGGTCCAGGACCGGTTCCAGGGCGCGCTCGCCACGTTGGACTCCGACATCAAGAAGTTGCGCGAGCAGGCCCAGCACTACGCGCTCCAGGGCGTGGGCTACGCCGCCGAGGCCGCCGTGAAGGCCAAGGAGGGCTACGACACGCTGGCCGAGCAGGGCAAGGTCGCCGTGGAGACCTGGCGGAGCAAGGCGAACGCCAACGAGGTCACCTACGAGGCGACGATCGAGCGCGAACCCGCCGCCTCCGAGCGGCCCGCCGCCGGCTCGACCTCCTCGGCCGGCACCGGCACCTCGAAGGCCGGCAGCTCCTCGACCGGGGTGAAGAATCAGTCCGGCATCAACCAGTCCGGCACCCGGTCGCAGGCCGCCCGGGCGAAGTCGGAGCCGAAGAGCGGTTCGGCCGGGAAGACCACCGAGGCGAAGAAGAGCCCCGGCGCGGCCAGCAGCAAGAGCACCCCGAAGTCCGGTTCCTGAACCCCGCGGTGGCGCCGCCCCCTGCACTCCGGGGCGGCGGCCGTGGTGGCCACGGGTGCGAGGGCCCGCACCGAGGGGGTCCGGGCGTCTTCTGCCTGCCCGGACTCCCGGACCGGTAGCGTGGGTGTCCGTAACAAGTCTTCTTCAGGGTGGTGGCCGGCGTGCTTCTGAGTGGTTTCAACAGTCTGATGGGCTTTGTGTTCCTCGGACTGATGGTGTTCGCGATCTTCTGCTTCGTGGACGCGATGCTGCGCCGGGAGGACGCGTTCCGCGCCGCCGACAAGAAGACCAAGAAGTTCTGGCTGATCCTCCTGGGGGTCACGGTGGCGGTGCATCTGCTGCCGCTCCAGCTCTTCTTCCTGATGATCGCGGGTGTGATCGCGAACATCGTCTACATGGTCGACGTGCGGCCCGCGGTGATCCAGGTCTCCGGCGGGGGCAAGGGCGGACCGTTCCGCGGCAGCAGCAGCGACGGCCCGTACGGCCCGCCCAACGGCGGGCGCTGAGGCAGCCTCCGGGCGCCCGGCGACCGGCGAGGAACGGACGACGGGCGAGGGAGACGGCGGGCGACAGACGACGGCCGCCGGGCCACGGGTCGCGGCCCCGGGCGGTCAGTGGCGGGCGAGCAGCAGGACGGCGACGTCGTCCGCCAGTTCGCCGCCGTTGAGCTCGGTGACGTCGCCCAGCAGGCCGTCCAGCAGAGCCTCGCCGTCGGCGCCCGCGGCGATCTGCGCTGCGGTCAGCCGGCGCATGCCGTCCTGCCCCAGGCGCTCCCGTCCTTCCCCGGTGCGGCCCTCGATCAGCCCGTCGGTGTACATCAGCAGGCTCCACCGGCCGCCGAGCTCGACCTGGGTACGGGGCCACCGGGCGCGCGGCAGCAGGCCGAGCGCCGGTCCGGCGCTGTCCTCGGGCAGCAACCGCGGGCCGGCCGGGCCCACCAGCAGCGGCGCCGGGTGGCCTGCCAGGCAGACCCCGGCGCGCCGGCCGTCGGACGCGATGTCGACCATGCACATCGTCGCGAAGATCTCCTCGCTGCCCCGCTCGTGCTCCAGCACCTGCTGGAGGGTGGCGAGCAGGTGGTCGCCACAGAGCCCGGCGAGGATCAGGGCCCGCCAGGCGATGCGCAGTTCCACGCCCAGCGCCGCCTCGTCCGGACCGTGGCCGCAGACGTCGCCGATCATGGCGTGCACGGTGCCGTCGGCGGTGCGGACGGTGTCGTAGAAGTCCCCGCCCAGCAGGGCGCGGGAGCGGCCGGGGCGGTAGCGGGCGGCGAACCGCAGGTCGCTGCCGCTCAGCAGTGGCGTGGGGAGCAGCCCGCGTTCCAGTCTGGCGTTCTCCTGTGCCCGCAGGCGCGACTCGGTGAGCTGGCGCTGGGCGGCGTCGGACCGCTTGCGTTCGACCGCGTACCGGATGGCGCGGCCGAGCAGCCGGTCGTCGAGCTCGTCCCGGAACAGGTAGTCCTGGGCGCCGATGCGGACGGCCTCGGCGGCCCGTTCGGCATCCGCCTCGCCGGTGAGCACCAGCACCGCGTGGTTCGGGGCGAGGCGCAGCACCTCGTGCAGCAGGTCCAGCTCGCCCATCGCCAGGTCGAGCAGGATGCAGTGCACCTCGTCGGTGAGGAGGCGCTCGGCCTCCGTGATGTTGCGCGCGGTGCGGATACGGACGCGTGCGCCGTAGGCGTTCAGCATCTCGGGGAGCGGTGGCGCCCCCGCGGGGTCGGTCTCGATGACGAGCAGGGTGTCCGCCTGCCGCGGCAGCGTCACCGCAGGCACGGCTGCCGCCGCCTTCGTCTCGTCACCTGACGGCACGGACATCAAGGTTTCCTCTTCCCTCCCCCCGAGGGCATTGCGGCACGCCTTCCGGCATGCCGCAGGTGACCCTAGCCGCAGGGTGCGCCGAAGCGGAATCCTTCTCGGAGCGTGAGCAACGGCATATGCCGAGGCTCACAACCGGAAGAGGCGGATCCGCGTCTTCCGGTCAATGGGCCGAAGCCCCCGGGCGCCCGGGACGGACCGGCCCCGCGCGGCTTCCGGGCCCCGCGCCGATACCGGCGTGCGGCGGGCGTACAACGCCGCCGCTGTGCCCTTTCGCGCCCGTACGCCCGCCCGCACGCTCGCCCTCACGTACCTCAGGGGCGGGCCCCGGAGGACTCGCCCTCGCCGGCCGGTTCGGCGTCGGGGCGGACCACGCCGAAGACGGGGAGCGCGCCCACACCCTTGATGCGCACCTGCCGACCGGTGCGCGGCGCGTGCACCATGGTGCCCTCGCCGACGTACATCCCGACGTGGCTGGCGCCGTTCTTGTCGATGATGAGGTCGCCGGGGCGCATCTGCTCCATGTCGATCCTTGCCAGCCCCTCCCACTGCTCCTGCGAGGTGCGCGGGATCGTGGTGCCGGCGGCCTCCCAGGCCCGCAGCGTCAGGCCCGAGCAGTCGAAGGTCTCCGGACCGGTGGCGCCCCACTCGTAGTCCCTGCCGATCTGCGCGGTGGCGAAGGCGAGGGCCTTCTTGCCCTGCTCCGAGGCCTTGCCGTCGATCTCCTTCAGCAGTCCGCTCTTCAGCCACCGCAACTGCCGCTGGTACGAGGTCTGGACCTCCAGCGCGCGCAGCTGCGCGCGCTCGGCGGCGGCCAGCTCGGATTCGAGCTTCTCGGCACGCTCCAGCCGGCCCTCGACCCGCTTCTTGGCCGCGGCCTGCCTCGTGCGCCGCGCCTCCAGTTTCTTCCACTCCTTCTCGGCCCGCGCGGACTGCTCGTCCAGCTCCGTGCGGGCCTCCCCGAGCTCCCGGATGATGCCGACGGTGGCGTACTGCCCCTTGTTCAGCAGGCTGAGCGAGTCCAGGAACGCGTCGGAGTCACCGTCCAGGAAGATCCGGGAACCGGGCGGCATGCCGCCGCTGCAGTCCTGCGCACGGGCCATCCGCCCCGGCACGGCCCGGTTCCCGGTCAGGTCGTTCCGGTTGCGGGCGATGGCCCGGTTGAGGCGGGTCACGACCCGCTGCTGCTTCGTCACCTTCCCGGCGGCGGCGTTGTACGCGTCGGTCGTGGAGCCGACCTCGTCGTGGAGGTCCTCGATCCGGGCTCGTAGCTCCTCCAGCCGCTTCGCCTCCGCGGCCCCCTCGCCCGCACCACTCTCGTCCGGCCCGTCCTCACCGGCCCCGCCCTCGTCCGGGGGCCGGGGCCGGCTGCCCCGGCCCCGTCCCGGGCACGTCGGACGCGTCGGCCGACGGCGAGGGCTGCGGCGCGCCCGGCACCTGCGAGGCCGCGCGCAGCCGCGGCGCTTCCGGCGACCGCGCCGCGGGTGCTGCCGCGAACGCCTGCTGGGTCGGCGCAGCCAGCAGACCGAGCGCGCAGACGAGGACCGCCCCCTTGCGCATCACCGCGAACTCCTCCCCGGACCGGAGGCATTGGCCAACACCCCCGACGGATCGTGCCACGGTGCGCGGCACTGCAACAGGGACACCGGGTGAACACGTACCCGCTCGTGACGACGGGCGGGCGCGCGTCGGTCGGGCGCAGTACCGGTGGCGCGGCCACCGGTCGGCCCGGCGCGCCCGGCCGCCCCGGGCCCCGCACGGCCCTCGGCACCGCCCCGGCGACAGGACGCCGGCCCAGTGCCGTGACAGGCTGACCCCGCGCACCGACCGCGCCCGGGGCTCCGCATCACCCGCCCCGGCACCGACCCTCAGCCGACCCGGAGCACCGCACCCGCACCGACCCGCAGCCGAACCCCGTGGACCACCGGCCGAACGACGGGCGGACACGGCACGCCACCCTTCGCTCACCCAGCGCAGCAATACGCCCCGACCTCCACCCCTGGAAACTGCGCCGACGGCCGAGGTTCACCTTGCGTTCACTCTCACCCGTCGGGCGCTTCACCTGATCTGCCTAGTTTCAGGAGTACAACGTGCGAGTCCCCCACCTCGGGCAGGACCGCACCACACAGCCGGCACCGCACCACCGGCCGGGAGAACGAAGAGACATCCACCGCTTGCCGCTCCTCGCCGGCGGGCTCAGGAAGGAACTGAACCGAAGTGAAGCTTCAGCGCACGAACCGGCTTCGCACCCTGTCCGTCGGCGCTCTCGCGGTCACCAGTGCTCTGGTCCTGTCCGCCTGCGGCTCTGACGACAACACGGGTGTGGGCGGCACGGAGCCGAACGACGTGGCCGACAGCGTCGAGTGCCAGGGCTCCGGCAACCTGCTCGCCTCCGGCTCCAGCGCCCAGAAGAACGCGGTGGACGCCTGGGTGCAGGACTACCAGGCCGCCTGTCCGGAGACGAAGGTCAACTACAACCCGACCGGTTCGGGCGCGGGCATCCAGGAGTTCCTGAAGGGCAAGACGGCCTTCGCCGGTTCCGACTCCGCCCTCAAGGAGGACGAGGTCGCCGAGTCCAAGAAGGTCTGCAAGGACGGCGGCAAGGCCGTGAACCTGCCCATGGTGGGCGGCCCGGTGGCCGTCGGCTACAACCTGTCCGGTGTGGACGACCTGGTCCTGGACGCGCCCACCCTCGCGAAGATCTTCGACTCGAAGATCGACAGCTGGGACGACGAGACCATCGCGGAGCTGAACCCGGACGCGGACCTCCCCGCCACCAAGATTCAGGCCTTCCACCGTTCGGACGAGTCCGGCACCACGGACAACTTCACCGAGTACCTCTCGGTCGCCGCTCCCGACGACTACCCCTACGAGCCCGCCAAGGCGTGGGCCGCCCAGGGCGGCCAGTCGGCGAACGGCTCGGCCGGTGTCGCCACCAACGTGCAGCAGACCGACGGCGCGATCGGCTACTTCGAGCTGTCCTACGCCTCCGGCAACGACCTCCGCACGGTGCAGCTGGACACCGGCGCGGGCGAACCCGTGGAGGCGACCGTCGAGAACTCCTCCACCGGCATCGCCGCCGGCAAGGTCGTCGGCGCCGAGGGCGACCTGGCCATGGAGCTGGACTACTCCACCTCGGCGGCCGGCGCCTACCCGATCATCCTGGTCACCTACGAGATCGCCTGCGACAAGGGCAACGACCCCGAGACGCTGGAGGCCATGAAGTCCTTCCTCACGTACGCCGCCGGTGAGGACGGCCAGAACTCGCTCGCCGGGATCGACTACGCCCCGATCCCCCAGGACATCATCGAGCAGGTCCGCGAGGCCGTGGACAACCTGGCCTGAGCCACCGTGCGGGCGGCCCGCCACCCGGGCCGCCCGCACGCACGTCCGGCCCCCGCCGGGCCCGGCGGCCCACGTTCCGGGCAACCGCCCCGCGAGCTCCCCGCCCCGAACCCCCCACTCCCCGCACTCCCCCGAACGACCATCCGGTGCACCGCCGCCAGGGCACGGCCCACCAGCCGGGCCCGCACCCAGACCGGAGAGACCATGGACATACCCGCCACCGCCGCCCCACCACCGTCACCCGTCTCACCGGACGAGCCGACGCTGCGGGGCGCGCAGTCGACCCGCAGGGGCGACCGGATCTTCCTGGGGCTCTCCCGGGGGTCCGGCATCGCGCTGCTCGCGATCATGGCCGCGATCGCGGCTTTCCTCACCTGGCGTGCGATCGCCGCGCTCGCGCAGAACGAGGGCAACTTCCTCACCACCTTCGAGTGGAACGCCACCGCCGACCCGCCCGTCTTCGGCATCGCGGTGCTGGCGTACGGGACCGTGGTCAGCTCCGTCATCGCGATGGCCCTCGCCGTCCCGGTGGCCGTCGGTATCGCGCTGTTCATCTCGCACTACGCGCCGCGCCGGCTGGCGACCCCGCTGGCCTACCTGGTCGACCTGCTCGCCGCGGTGCCCAGCATCGTCTACGGCCTGTGGGGCGCCCTGTTCCTGGTGCCGCACCTGGGCGGGCTGTACACCTGGCTGGACCAGTTCTTCGGCTGGACGGCGCTCTTCGGTTACGAGGGCGGCGCCCCCCGCTCGCTGTTCACCGTGGGCATACTGCTGGCGATCATGATCCTGCCGATCATCACCAACGTCTCCCGCGAGGTCTTCAAGCAGTCCCCGAAGATGCACGAGGAGGCCGCCCTGGCGCTGGGCGCCACCCGCTGGGAGGTCGTCCGGATCTCGGTGCTGCCCTTCGGCCGCTCCGGTGTGATCAGTGCCTCCATGCTCGGTCTGGGCCGCGCCCTCGGCGAGACGATGGCCGTGGCGACCGTCCTGTCCCCCAGCTTCCTGATCAACGCCAGCCTGCTGGACCCGGGCGGCGGCACCTTCGCCCAGAACATCGCCGCCGGATTCAACGAGGCCGGCGAGACCGGCCGGGACGCGCTCATCGCGTCCGGTCTGGTGCTCTTCCTGATCACCCTGATGGTGAACGGAGCCGCCCGGCTGATCATCGCTCGCCGCAAGGAGTACTCGGGGGCCAACGCATGAGCAACGCAGTCCTGGACAAGACGTCCACCGAAACTCCGGAGATCCGTCCCGCACCGCTGCGGCAGCCGCGGCTGCCGCGCTGGGCCCCGTTCGGTCTCGCCGTGCTCTCGGCCGCGCTCGGCATCGCCGTCGGGCTGGTCGCCGGGCTGGAGAGCCGCGTCCAGTGGGGTCTGATCGCCGCGCTGGCCTACGTCGTGCTCAACTACGTGCTGGCCACCGTCGTCGAGGGAACCCGGCAGGCGAAGGACCGCTTCGCCACCAGCCTCGTCTGGGTAAGCTTCCTGGTCGCCGTGGTGCCGCTGGTCTCGCTCATCTGGGAGACGGTCGCCCGCGGGTCCAACTTGCTCGACCTGTACTTCCTGACGCACTCGATGAGCGGCCTGCGCGACCTCCAGCCCGGCGGCGGCATCTACCACGCGCTGATCGGCACCCTGGAGCAGGTCGGCCTGGCGACCCTCATCGCCACTCCGCTCGGCCTCTTCACCGCCGTCTACCTCGTCGAGTACGGCCGCGGCCGGCTCGCCAAGGCGGTCACCTTCTTCGTCGACGTGATGACCGGCATCCCGTCCATCGTGGCCGGCCTGTTCGTCCTCAGCTTCTGGATCATCCTGCTCGACTTCGGCTACTCCGGTTTCGCCGGCGCGATGGCGCTCGCCATCCTGATGATGCCGATCGTCGTGCGCTCCACCGAGGAGATGCTCAAGCTCGTGCCCAACGAGCTGCGCGAGGCCTCGCTGGCCCTCGGCGTGCCGAAGTGGCGCACCATCCTCAAGGTGGTCCTGCCCACCGCGATCGGCGGCATCACCACCGGTGTGATGCTGGCGATCGCCCGTATCGCGGGTGAGACCGCGCCGGTGATGCTGCTGGTGTTCGGCGCCGCCTCGATCAACAACAACCCCTTCGAGGACCCGCAGTCCTCGCTGCCGTACTTCATCTGGCAGCAGTTCAAGGCGGGCAACCAGTTCGCTTACGACCGCGCCTGGGCCGCCGCCCTGGTGCTGATCGCGTTCGTGATGATCCTCAACCTGGCCGCCCGCGGCGTCGCCCGCTGGAAGGCTCCGAACACCGGCCGCTGACGGCCACGCAGAGACAGAAAGCAGTGATCTCCATGGCCAAGCGCATCGACATCAGCGGCCTCAACGCCTACTACGGGTCCCACAAGGCCATCGAGGACATCTCGATGACCGTCGAGCCCCGCTCGGTGACGGCCTTCATCGGCCCCTCCGGGTGCGGCAAGTCCACCTTCCTGCGCACCCTCAACCGGATGCACGAGGTCACCCCCGGCGGACGGGTCGAGGGCAAGGTCATGCTGGACGACGAGTCGCTCTACGGGCCCGGCGTCGATCCGGTGGCCGTGCGCCGCACGATCGGCATGGTCTTCCAGCGGCCCAACCCGTTCCCGACCATGTCGATCTACGACAACGTCGCCGCCGGGCTGAAGCTCAACGGCAACTTCCGCAAATCCGAGCTGGACGGCGTCGTCGAGAAGTCCCTCAGGGGCGCCAACCTCTGGAACGAGGTCAAGGACCGGCTGAACAAGCCCGGCTCCGGCCTCTCCGGCGGCCAGCAGCAGCGGCTCTGCATCGCCCGGGCGATCGCGGTGGAGCCCCAGGTGCTTCTGATGGACGAGCCCTGCTCCGCACTGGACCCGATCTCGACGCTGGCCATCGAGGACCTCATCGGGGAGCTGAAGGAGCGCTTCACGATCGTCATCGTCACCCACAACATGCAGCAGGCGGCCCGCGTCTCGGAGCGCACCGCCTTCTTCAACCTGGCCGCGATCGGCCAGCCCGGCAAGCTGATCGAGATAGACGAGACCGAGCGCATCTTCTCGAACCCCTCGGTGCAGGCGACCGAGGACTACATCTCGGGCCGCTTCGGCTGACCGGAGCCGCCCCCCGAACCTCTGCGGTGCTGCATGGCGGTGCCACCGCGGAGCGCAAAGGCCCGTTCCCGAGGGGGGCGGGCCTTTGCACGCGCCGGGGCGGGCGCTCCGGTCCGGTCCGAAGCTGGGCCGTCCCGGGGGAGGCAGCCCGGGGCGGCCGGGAGAGCGGCGCACGGCCCCGGAGCGGGCGACGGCGAGCGCCCCCGCGGCGGACGTCAGCCGAAGAACAGGTCGACGACCAGGAAGCTGAGCCCGGCCACTGCGGCGGCAGCCGGCATGGTGATGAACCAGCCCGCGATGATGTTCTTCGCGACCCCCCAGCGAACGGCCTTCACCCGTCGGGTGGCGCCCACGCCCATGATGGCGGACGTGATCACATGCGTCGTGGAGATCGGCGCGTGGAACATGAACGCCGTGGTGTACATGACGGAGGCCGCGGTCGTCTCGGCGGCGAAGCCCTGCGGCGGGTCGAGCTCGATGATGCGCCGGCCGAGCGTGCGCATGATCCGCCAGCCGCCCGCGTAGGTGCCGAGCGAGAGCATCAGCGCACAGGCGAGCTTCACCCAGACCGGGATCGCGTCACCCTCGTCCTGAACCCCCCCGATGACCAGGGCCATCACCACGATGCCCATCGTCTTCTGGGCGTCCTGGAGGCCGTGGCCCAGCGCCATGCCGGCCGCCGAGACGGTCTGCGCGATCCGGAAGCCGCGCTGGGCGCGGTGCGGATTGGCCCGCCGGAAGATCCACATGATCCCGGCCATCACCAGGTAGCCGACGAGCAGGCCGACCAGCGGCGACAGGAACATCGGGATGACGACCTTCTGGAGCACGCCGCCCCAGTACACGGTGCTCGACCCGGCGAGCGCCGCACCGACCATGCCGCCGAACAGCGCGTGCGAAGAGGACGAAGGCAACCCGAAATACCAAGTGATCATGTTCCAGGTGATCGCCCCTACCAGAGCGGCGAACAGGATCATCATGCCCTGCTTGCCGGTGGGTGTGGCGATCAGACCCTCACTGACGGTCTTCGCGATGCCACTGCCCATGAAGGCGCCCGCGAGGTTCATCACCGCGGCCATCACCAGCGCCACCCGGGGGGTGAGCGCCCGGGTCGAGATGGAGGTCGCGATGGCGTTCGCGGAGTCGTGGAAGCCGTTGGTGTACGTGAAGAAGAGCGCGACGCCGATGACGACGACGAGTGCGAGGGTGTCCACGTGGTTCAGGACTCCTTGACCGCGATGGTCTCCACGGTGTTCGCGACGTGCTCGAACGCGTCGGCGGCCTCTTCGAGGACGTCCACGATCTGCTTGAGCTTCAGCACCTCGATGGCGTCGTACGTGCCGTTGAAGAGGTGCGCGAGCAGCTTGCGGTGGATCTGGTCCGCCTGGTTCTCCAGCCGGTTGACCTCGATCCAGTACTCGGTGAGGTTGTCCATGCCGCGCAGGTTGGGCATCGCCTCTGCGGTCAGCTCGGCCGCTCTGGAGAGCACCTCGATCAGCTGCTCGACGCCCTTCGGCAACGTCTCGACCTGGTAGAGGACGACGAGGTCGACGGCCTCCTCCATGAAGTCCATGATGTCGTCGAGCGAGGAGGCCAGCCGGTAGATGTCCTCCCGGTCGAACGGGGTGATGAAGGAGGAGTTCAGCTGATGGAAGATCGCGTGCGTCGCGTCGTCCCCGGCGTGTTCCGCGGCGCGCATCCGTTCGGCGATCTCGGAACGTGCCGAGGCGTCCGCCCCGAGCAGTTCCATCAGGAGCTTCGAGCCGGTCACGATGTTGTCCGCGGACGCGGCAAACATGTCGTAGAAGCTCGTCTCCCTGGGGGTCAGACGAAAGCGCACGGGGACTTCCTCGGGGTGCATGGACGTCAGTCTGCTGATGCCAGTACAGCATCCGGTCACAGTGAACCGGCGTTCAACAGTGTCACTCATCGGAACATGTGCCGTGCACCGGGGCGGGGAGTGTTCTTCACCGGCCTGTCGACATTGGGTAACCTATACCCTCCAGGGGTATGAAGTCCGGAGAGGCCGCACGGCGGGCGACGCCCGCGACCCGCGACCCGCGACCCGCACGAAGGAGACCGCATGGCCACCGCCGAGCCCGGGCCCGCCGGTCCGGCAGCCGCCGTCCCGGACCACGCCGGCGGGGGGCCGCCGACCGCGGAAGCAGCCGCGCACGACACCCCCGCGGCCTCCCCGGCCGGGCCCCGCCCGCCCGGGCCGCACGGCTACGCCAAGGAGAAGGACGCCCACCTCAAGCGGCTGCGCCGGATCGAGGGCCAGGTGCGCGGACTGCACCGGATGGTCGAAGAGGACGTCTACTGCATCGACGTGCTCACCCAGGTCTCCGCCTCCACCAAGGCCCTCCAGGCCTTCGCGCTGCAACTGCTGGAGGAGCACCTGCGCCACTGCGTGGCCGCGGCCGCCGTGGAGGGCGGCGAGGAGACGGACGCGAAGGTCGCCGAGGCCACCGCGGCCATCGCCCGGCTGCTGCGGACCTGAGCCCTCGCTTCCCCGGGTGGCGGGGGCCCGGGTGGCGCGGGCCTTCAGGGAGAGGCCGCGGAGTCGGCGCCCCGCAGCACCTCGTCGATCCGTGCCACGCTCAGCCGTTCGTCCGGCTCGGCCGCCGCCGCGATGATCAGCTCGCCGTAGAGTTCGATCTCGGCGAGGGCTTCCCGGTCCTGCACCGCGGATTCCGCCGGCATCCTCGCCACCTCCTTGCACACTCCCACGCCATGCCGCGCGTTCCGTCGCCCTGGATTCACAGGGTAGGGAGGTTCGGCGCCGGCGCGCATGGTCTATCCGGACTATTGGCCCGGCTCGGCGACGGTCCCGGAGTAGATGTCGCCCGCCTCGGGCAGTGACACGTCCGACGCGACCCCGAACCCGTGGAGCGCGGTGGTGGAGTCAACCCGCACACCCTCCCCCGCACTGTTGTCGAACACGAACGCGTGCCGAACCTTCCGGAGGCGCCCCTGCCCGTCGATGTACGCGTCAAACGGAACGCGCGTCTCGGAGAAGCCCTCCGCCGCCGCCGACAACTGCGCGCGGGTGCGACCGCCGGACCGGTCAGCGGCCGCGACCAGGTCCGTCGTCCCCCGGTACCGGCGCACTCGTTCGCCGGAGAGGACGGTGCTGCCGAGGAACGTCACGGAGACCGCGCCGCTCAGCAACTCGGCAGCGGTGGCCGGATCGGTGACCCCGTTCGTCACCAGGTTCCCGTCGGGCAGTGCCGCGGTGTCCACCCGTACCCACTTGTCCGCGGGCACCCCCGCGCCGCGGTTCTTCATGTAGAGCGCACCCGGTGCGAAGACCTCCGTCACCGTCGGGCGGCCGCTCCCGGGCAGGATGACGCTGAACCGGCCGACGCCCTCGCGGTGGTCGTAGACGCCTTCGCCCCTGATGGTGACCCGGGTGCCGCCGCTCTCCATCCGCATCTCGGAGCGCACCCGCGAGGTCCCGGCGCTCCGGAGCGCGTCGGCGGCGTCGCGGACCTCGCCCCGGTGGTCACCGGGCGCGTGGTCCCGGGGCGCGTGGTCGGCGGGCGGGGCCGCGGCTCCGGAGCAGGCGACCGCGGCGCCGGCGAGAGCCGCGGCCAGCAGCGCCGCAACGGCACTCTTCTGCCCGTCCATCGCACATGACCCCCGCAGAGCATTGTCGGCACCGCCCCGTCTAACGAGCTCCGGCTCCCGCCGTCACGCCCCGGTACGGTGGCGGCGTGCACACTCCGCAGGAGCTACCACCGCATCCGCAGGACGTCCGGCCGCCGGGCATGCCCCCGGACACGCCACCGGTGGGCGACCACCGTCTCGGCAGTGTGGAGCGCGGGGCGTTCGTGCACGCCTGCTGCTCGTGCGGCTGGCGGGGCCCGTCCCGTCGTTCGCGCGACCGCGCCCGCACCGACGCCGAGGGCCACCCGGCGATCGCGGAGAGGTGAGGCACGCGGGCCGCCCGGGAGCGGGCCGCGTCCACGGAACCCCCAGGGTGCGGACCGGGGCCGCGGACCAGCCGACGAGGTCCGGGAGAGCTCGGAGGCCGCCGGTGCAGAGGCCGCGAGGGCTGCGGCCGCCGGTGTGGCTCGGGCGGCGCGCTCCGGGGAGGCGGCTCAGGCCGCGAGATCCCGGGCGCGCTCGGTGGTCGCGTCGACGGTGGCGCGCTTCTCGGCCGGTTCGGCGGCCTGCTCGGCCGCGCCCGGCGTCTGCACGAGCCACCCGACGCGGGGTGACACCGCGATGGCCCGGGTGAGCGGGGTGAGCAGGGCCAGCGCGACCGGGGCGAGCAGCAGTGCGACGGCGGTGCCCAGAGCGAAGCCGCCGATCACGTCGGTGGGGTAGTGGACGGCAGCGTAGATCCGGCCGAAGCCCTGGAAGAGCGCAAGCAGGATCGCGAGCGCGCCGAGACGACGGCTGACCAGGAAGATCCCGACGGCGATCGCCATGACGAGGGTGGAGTGGTCGCTCACGAAGGAGAACCCGGTCTTGTCCGGGACCAGCACATCGAGATCCTGATGGTCGACGAACGGCCTGGGTCTCTCGACCAGTTCGCGGATCGGGTAGTTCACCAGGTACGCGACCGACGCCGCCAGGGGCGCCCAGAGCAGACCGGCCACCGCAGCCGGGGCGTCCGGTCGGCGACGCGACGTCCACCAGGCCCAGAGCCCGAGGGTCATGATGCCGAGGATGACCCCGTACTCACTGAAGAAGCCCAGCACCGAGTCCACCCAGGCGGGTGTGCTGTCGGCCAACCCGTTCACCCGGTAGAGGAGATCGAGGTCGGGGTTGTCCCATCCAGCCATGGCGATGCGGCCCCTTCATGTCATACGCGCTGCCGACCCCCGTGGTAGCGAAAATCCCGTCCCTGCAGAAGAACGCAGACGGAGGCCCGCAGGGTTCCACCATCCACCGAACGATCACTCCGACGTTATCGAAGAGTGACCATCTGCGCAGCTCAAGCCCCTTGCGTCACTCTGCGTACAAGCCACTTCACTCGCCCACCAGGGTACCCGGGTTTGCGTCGGCTGCCGAACCGCATCTTACGAGCCGTCAGTCCGCCGGTCCCCGCCGGCCCCGGCACGGCCACCGGGACACGGCGCACCACCCGGCTTCGGAACGGGCCCGGAGCCCCGCCCGTCCTCGGGGAGGAGCACGCGGGAGCGCGCCCGCCTGTTCACACGCGGGCGCCGTACGGGCGCGAGACACTGTACGAGGAGCGGGGGAGCACCTCAGGCGGCGGTCGGACGGGTTGCGCCGAAGTAGTTGGCACTGTCGATCGGGTCGAACCGGATCACCGCACCCGTATACGGCGCGTCGATCATGTAACCGCCGCCGACGTAGATCCCCACGTGGTCGATGGACCGCGGATCGCTCAAGTCGGGCGAGAAGAACACCAGGTCCCCCGGGAGCAGCTCGTCACGCGGCGGGTGCGGGCCGCTGTTCCACTGGTCGTTGGCCACCCGGGGCAGCTCGACGCCCACCTCGGCGTAGGCCGCCTTGGTGAGACCCGAGCAGTCGAACCGTCCCCGGTCGGCCGCGGTGCCGTCCCCGCCCCACAGGTAGGGCGTGCCCAACTTCTCCTGGGCGTAGTGGATCGCCCCGGCCGCCTGCCCGGTCGGCGACACCCGGCCCTTCGGGGCGGCGAAGCTCTGCTCCGCCTTCCGGATGGTCTTCACGTAGTTCTGCGTCTCCGCGTAGGGCGGTATCCCGCCGTACCGGATGACCGCGTACGAGCCGGCGTTGTACGAGGCGAGCATGTTGTCCGTCGGATTCCCCGGGATGTCGTCGACGTACCCGGCCAACTTGCAGTCGTAGGAGGCCGCCGACGGGATGGCGTCCTCCGGGTCCCAGACGTCCGCCGTGCCGTCACCGTTGGCGTCCATCCCGTGCGCGGCCCAGGTACCGGGGATGAACTGCGCGATGCCCTGCGCCTCGGCCGGGGACTGCGCCCGCGGGTTCCAGCCGCTCTCCTGGTTCAACTGGGCTGCCAGCAGCGCCGGGTTGATCGCCGGGCAGAGGTTCCCCCACTTCTGCACCAGCGGCGCGTACTGCGCCGGCACGGAGTTGGGTGCCAGGGCCACCGAGTTCGCGCCGGTGGCACCGAGGCTGGCCGCGGCCGTGTAGGTACCCACGACAAGGAGCCCGAGGAAGCACATCACCGCCCCGAGCCCCAGACCCGTCACCAGCCAAGCCTTACGCACCCCTCAACCATCCCATCTCATGGCAGAATTCGGGGAGGGCTTGCGCAAACGCAGCCACCCGACACACCCACCTGGGGCGGTGAGTTCATATGGTTCTTGCAGGCGGTGAAGGTGACATCACCACCATTATCGGCGGCATCGCGCCTGACTGGGGTCCGTTCGGCTCTCTGGGCACCGAGGCCCGCGTCATGGTCGAAGTGGTGATGGCGGTCGCGATCCTGATCTGCCTCGGCCTCGCCATCTGGGGCGCGGCGAAGCAGCGGATCGGCGCCACGGCACTCCGCGACACGTTCAGCGCCGAGCAGGGCAAGGGGCTGATCGTCGCCGGACTCACCGGCGTCTTCATCATCGGATCCCTCGGGACCCTCTTCACGATCGTCTACGGTATGGCCATCTAGCGGCCTCACCCACCCGGAGCATCCGTGGACATCGTCAATCCTCAGCTCGACGCCTACCTGCTGGACCACTGCACTCCGGCGGACGCGGTGCTGCGGGACCTCACCGAGGAGACGCACCGGGCGCTGCCCGAGCACACCTCCATGCAGATCACGCAGGACGAGGGCAGCTTCCTGACCATGCTGGTCCAGCTCACCGGCGCCCGGCTGGCCGTCGAAGTGGGCACCTTCACCGGTTACTCCTCGCTGTGCATCGCCCGGGGGCTGGCCGAGGGCGGCAGGCTGATCGCCTGCGACGTCAGCGAGGAGTGGACGGACGTGGCCCGCAGGTACTGGACGCGTGCCGGCGTGTCCGACCGGATCGACCTGCGGATCGCACCCGCCGCCGACACCCTGCGGTCGCTGCCCCCGGAGGAGACGGTGGACTTCGCCTTCATCGACGCGGACAAGACCGGCTACCCGGTCTACTACGAGGAGCTGGTCACCCGGCTGCGGCCCGGCGGGCTCCTCGCCCTGGACAACGTCCTCCAGGCCGGACGCGTGGTGGACCCCTCGGCCGACGACGCGTCGGTGACGGCCGTCCGCGCCGTCAACGACGCCATCGCCGCCGACCCGCGGGTCACCTCGGTGATGCTGCCGCTCCGCGACGGCGTCACCCTCGTCCGCAAGCGCTGAGACCGCTCCCGTCCCCCTGCGCCCGGACCGTAGAGTGCTGTCATGACCGACTGGGACGCGCTGGAGTGGATCCGCACCGCGGAGGACCCCGACCAGGAATGCATCGAGGTGGCCGCCTCCGAGGGCGACCTGATCCACCTCCGCCAGACCGACGACCCGGACAAGGTCGTCACCACCACCCGGGCGAAGTGGGACGCCTTCGTCCTCGGCGTCCGCAACAACGAGTTCGACCACTTCGTCACCGACCTGCTCCCCGGGCAGGAGCCCGCGGGCGGAGAGGATGGCGACGACGGGACGTGACCCGCGAGCGTGCCGGACGGCACGTGACGGGGGAGCCGCGAGCAGGGGCAGCACGACGGGGGCTGCCGGTAGGCGACCCGAGGGCGACTCCGCGAACGGCGCACGGGGACGGCTCCACGGACGGGGCCGGGGCGGGGAGGGGCCGGGGGGCGGACGCTCAGCCGTCCTGGTCGGTGATCTCCTCCGCCCAGACCTCGGACAGCGGCTGCGGACCCACGTAGCGCCGGCACCTGCACATGCCCGGTTCGTAGGCGCGCGGCCTTCGGTCGGCGTCCCAGCCCGTGGGCACCTCCACCAGCGCGTGGCAGGTACCCTGCCGGTCGTGCAGCGCCAAGTGGTGGGTGCAGCCACACATCGCCGCAGGGGGGTCGGGCGGACGGTTCAGCTCCGCCAGCTTCCGCTCCCGGTGCTCCTGCGCCCGCAGCAGCACCAACCGGCGCTCGTGCCGGGTACGCAGGGCGCCCCGGGCGTTCTCCACCAGCCAGGCCCCTCCTCCGCACAGCACGAAGATCAGGAAGACCGCGATCCAGAAGCCCATCGTCCGGCACCTCCCCGGTGCGCATCGGATGCGTTCCTTCGAGGATACGGTGGTCCGCCTCCGAACTGACCGGCCCCGTCCGTACCGGATCGCCCGCGCCCGCGCCGCCCGCTCGGCCCGCGGTCGCGCCGTCCGGGGAGTCCGCCGCCGTACCCTCCGGCACACCTGCCGCGGAGCCCCTCCTCCGGACAGCCCCGAGCCTCGTCCCGCACCCAGGTGGCAAAGACCCACGGCCGATGGAGGCGGGCCGGTCAGGCCCCCTCCGTGGCGGATGCCGGCCGCTGGTCGGGACGGAGAAGCCGAACGGGACGGGGAGCACCATCCGCGTACCGCAGTCACCGCTCTCCCGCTCGCGGTACTGCCCGTCGAGCGGGCCCGCGTGCACGGCCCAGCGCCCGCGCTCGGGGTCCACGACAGCCACCGCGCAGATCCCGCACCGGGCGTGGAGCCGGCCGTCGACCGGGGAGGGGGTGGCAAGGAGAAAGATATCCACACCCTGTGGAGAAAGCAGCGCCGTTTCCGTTGCCAGGAAGCCAGCCGAGCAGACCGTGAGATCCGGAGCGATCCAGCTCTCGCCTTCCCCGTGGCTCTCGCCATCGCCGCGCCTCTGGCCACCGCGGTCCCGCACGGTGACTCGGGCCTGACCACTGCGGTCGAGCCGCACCGACACCCGGGGCAGGGCGACCCGACCCGCCGGGAGCACGCCGGAGAGCGCATCCTCCCGTCCACGGACGATCCGGACGTACCGTCCCGGCCGCGGAGCGACCAGCCCCATGATCTCCACGCGCACCCCGGTGGCCCGACGCAGTACCTCCCCGGCGCGTCGCAGCCCCGCGGGGCCGATCCGCACCGTCCGCCCCCTCACCCGTTGCCCCGACCAACCTGCAACCACACCGACTTCCCCGGACCGGGGCCTTCACGGCAGACGCCGTGCCGCGCGGCCAGGGCGCCGATCAGGAACATGCCCCGAACCGCTCTCGGCATCCGACTCCCCCCGCGCCAGCCCCGGAAGGCCCGGCGCCACGTCGTGCACCTGCACCCGGAACCCGCCCTGCCGAGCCAGTCGTCCTGCACCATGACGTGCCGACCGCGCCCGGCGTACACACAGGCACAGACAGCGTTGGTGGCGGCCTCGGAGACCAGCAAGACGGCGAGCTCCGCCGAGCCGGCGCCACCCCCGACGGACGCCCGGGCCGCTTCGCAGCAGGCGCAGACCCAGACGGGATCAGGGGGAAGGCTGAAGGAGAAGCCGGTGGCGCAATCGGGCGCACCGGGAGGGGCAAGGCACATGCGGGCTCCGGGTCGTCGAGGAACGCTCCCTGGTCCGCGGTGGCCATGCCGACCTCGCGCAACTGCACTGCGAGCCGGTGCACTTCCGTCTGATGGAACAGGTGGTGCTCCGGGGGATCACGTCCGGTCGCCTCACCGACCTCACCCCCTGACCCATCGACGCCCCGGACGTGCGCCGGTGCGTTGCCGCCCGGAGCGGGGGTTCCGCTCCGCCTCGGCGCGCGGCGCACACGAACAGGTGGACGATCGGTCGAACATGACCGCCGACGCCCCCTGGGGCGCCGCCGCTGCGTGCCCGTCGTCTCACTTTGCTTTCATATCGTCACACTCCGCCCGCGGAACGGTCGGCGCCGTTACCTTCAAATGAGGGGACAATGGGCAGAAGGCGGTTGGCGGCTACGGGTTGAGGGGGCACGCGCGACATGAGCTTCGGTGGCGACGGCTACGGCGACGAGCGCGATTACGCGGACTCGGGACGCCGGGGCACCCGCACCCGGCTACCGGAGGGCGAGAGCGGCGCGAGGGCGCCCGTGGTCCGGCCGGGCAAGAGCCTGGTGACCGTGGTCGGCGTGGTCGTCCTGCTGATCGCAGCCATCGCCTTCGCGAACCGCGGCGGCGGGGACAGCGGCAGCCCGGACGACTCGAACAACAACCAGGCCCAGCCCACGGCACCTTCAGGCGTCGACCCGGTCGAGGGCGACGGCAGCATCCCCTCCGGCTTCGACCGGACGGAACAGGGCGCCGAGAGCGCCGCCGCCAACTACGCCGTCGCCCTGGGCGGCGACGGCATGTTCACCAAGGACTCCCGAGACGAGATCGTGGCAACCATCCACACCGCCGAGTCGGTACCAGAGTTGCAGGACGACCTGGATGACGCCTATTCCCCCTCCTTTTTGGAGAGAGTGGGACTCGACGACCGAGGAGAGGCGCCTGACGGCTTGGCCTTCGTGTCCCGGACGACCCCCGTCGGCAGCAAGATCATCGACTACGACGACGCAACTGCGACCGTAGAGGTCTGGTGTGTCGGGCTGATCGGGCTCTCGGGTGAGGAGTCGACCCGGCCGGTGCAGGAATCGTGGTTCACGATCACTCAAGAGCTCGCCTGGACCGACAGCGACTGGAAAATCTCTTCCTCTTCGCAGCAGGAGGGTCCGACACCGGTCCCCGGCGACAATCGGGCAGCCACAGCGGAAGAGATGACGGAGGCAGCAGAGAGCTACGGAGGTTTCACGTATGCGAGGTAACCGCCGCGCTCCACTAGTCGTCACTGTAGCTGCATCTGCACCGCTGCTGGCGGTACTCGCTCCCGGACGTGCCAGTGCCGCACCGACGCCTCTCCCCTCTCCGGAGACCAGCGACAACCCCTGTTCCCTCGTGCCGGGAATCGCCCGTGATGTCTGCGAGGGGGAGGATCCCGGCGGTGGTGCGGGGGGCGGCGGGAGCACGGAGGCGCTGGAGACGCTCGACCCGCTGTCCTCGCTCGCCAACGGCTGCGCCGAGGCGGCGGGTTGGATTATCGGCAAGCTGTCGGAGGCGGTCACGGAGACGGCCGAGGTGGACTTCACCAATGCCGCGTTCCTGCGCCAGTACGCCGTGGTGTTCGCCGCCTCGACCATCCTCACCCTCGTTCTGTGGCTGCTGGCGGTCGCCAAGCGTGCCATCCGCGGCGCTCCGCTGATGACGGCGCTGACCGAGGCGATCGGCTTCCTGTGGCTCGTCGTACTGGCCTCCGCCTTCACTCCGCTCATCCTCTACACCCTGGTCTCGGCCACCGACGCGGTGACGGAGGTCATCGCCGCCGGCACGGGTGGGCAGACGGACAAGTTCTTCGGCGCCTTCGCCGAGGCCCTGGAGGGTGGCGAGGACATCGGCGGCGGACCGATCATGCTGATCGTCGTCTCGCTGGTGTCGGTACTGGCCGCCGGAGTGCTCTGGCTCGAACTGGTGATCAGGGCCGCACTGCTGTACGTGGGCGCGCTGCTCGGTGTCGTGGTGTACTCCGGACTGGTCGACAAGAGCATGTGGTCCCACGTACGCAGTTGGGCCGGCATCATGATCGCCGTCATCCTCGTGAAACCGGTCATCGTGATCGTCCTGGGGCTCGCCGGTGCGCTGGCGAGCGACGACGGGCCGAACGCGTTCTCCGCCATCGTGTCCGGGTTGTCCATCATCATCCTGGCCATCTTCGCGTCGGCGATGATCTACCGCTTCGTGCCCGGCTTCGGGGACGAGATCGTCCGCAGCCGCAACGCCACGTCCGACCCGGCGTCGGGCAAGGCCGTCGCGGCGATCGCCACTCCCGCCTCGATGCTGCGACAGGGCATCAACACGCACAGCAGCCGCGGCAGCGAGGGCTCGGGAGGCGGCCAGGGGGGCGGCGGCCAGGGGCAGGCCCGGCAGCCGAACACGGTGGCGGGCGGGGTCGCCGCGCACGGTTCGCGGAGCGGCGGCGCCACGCCGTCCGCACCACCACCGCGGCAGGCGCCGCGCAGCCCGGGCAACCGCGGCGGAGGTGAGCAGTGATGACCTCGTCGCCCCACCTGCTCGCCCCGCGCCGCACCTACACGATCGGCCGGGCCCGCGCCAACGCCATCGTCGGCAAGAACCGGGAGACGGGCGAGATCGCCCTGATCGTGGTCGGGGCCTTCCTCGGGATGATGAGCGGCCTGCTCGTTCCAGTGCTGTCGCTGCGCATCGTGCTGCTCGTCGGGTTCCCCATGCTCGGCCTGGCCGCCGTCTACCTTCCGTACCGGGGCCGTTCGTACTACCGCTGGTTCGAGATCAGCCGTTCCTACCGTCGGCTGCGCCGCAAGGGCGCCGCCACCTATCGATCGTCAGCGCAGGAGGCCGGAGTGGGTCTGGACGGCAACGAGGTCGACGTCGGCCCGCCGCCCGGAGTGGGGCGGATCAACTGGGTGTCCGCACCCTTCGGCCCGGACGAGATCGCCGTGCTGCTGCACGCCGACCGGCGCACCGTCACCGCAGCCGTCGAAATTGAGGGCCCGGGCGTCGGACTGCGGGACAGCGAGGACCAGGAGGCGCTGGTCGACCGGTTCGGCACCCTGCTCAAGCACGTGGCGAACGGGGACGGCTACGTCACCCGCATCCAGATGCTGGCGCGCACGCTGCCCGCCGACCCGGACGCGCACGCCAAGGATGTGGCCCAGCGCGGGGACGACCGGGCGGCCTCCTGGTTGCAGGAGTCCTACGAGCAGCTCCAGTCGATGGTCTCCACGTCCAGCGAGCAGCACCGCGCGTACCTGGTGGCCTGCATGCAGTTCGGCCGGGAGCTCGCGGCGGAGGCCAACACCATCGTCAAGGCCAACCGGTCCCGCAAGCTGTCCCGGGACGACGGACTGGCGGTCGTGATGACCCGGGAGCTGACGGACATCTGCGCCCGCCTGGCGGAGGCGGACATCCGGGTCCGGCAACCGCTGGGCCAGGCCCGGCTCTCCTCGCTGATCCACTCCATGTACGACCCGGACCACCCCATCGACCACATCCAGGCCATGTCGATGCGCAACGCCTGGCCGGCCGAACTGGACGCCACCGAGGCGACCTACCTCCAGGCCAAGACCCGCGAGTCCTCCACCCGGGAGCCCTGGTGCCACGCCACGGCCTGGGTCAAGGAGTGGCCGATGACGCCGGTGGGGGTGAACTTCCTCGCGCCCCTGCTCGTGCACACACCCGACGTGATCCGCACGGTCGCCGTCTGCATGGACCTCGAACCCACCGAGATGGCCATCGAGCGGATGCTGACGGAGAAGACCAACGACGAGGCGGAGGCCAGCCGCCAGGCCAAGATGAACCGGACGCTCGACCCGCGGGACATCGCCACCTCCGGCCGCGTCGACCAGCGGGGCCAGGACCTCGCAAGCGGCGCCGCGGGGGTGAACCTCGTCGGATACCTCACCGTCTCGTCGAGGCACCCCGAGGCGCTGGCCCGGGACAAGCGCACCATCCGTGCGTCCGCGGGCAAGAGCTACCTCAAGCTGGAGTGGTGCGACCGCGAGCACCACCGCGCCTTCGTGAACACCCTCCCCTTCGCCACTGGAATCCGCTGATGAGGAGGCGAAACCCCCATGGCCTCGTTTGACCCGATCACCGCGATCACCGACGCCTTCACCAGCTTCCTCTTCGGGAAGGCCGAGACCACCAGAGCGCCGGTGCGCACGTCCACCGGCCAGGCGCAGGCCGTCTACCTGCCCACCGCGGCACCGGGTCTCGGCGACTCCGGCGTGATCATCGGCCGCGAGGTCTACAGCGGCAAGGGGTACATCTACGACCCGTTCCAGCTCTACGGACAGCAACTCCCCGCCCCGCACTGGCTGGTGCTCGGGGAGTCCGGCAACGGCAAGTCAGCGCTTGAGAAGACGTACGTGATGCGCCAACTGCGCTTCCGGGACCGCCAGGTGGTGGTGCTGGACGCGCAGGGCGAGGACGGCGTCGGCGAATGGAACCTGATCGCCGAGGAGATGGGCATCACGCCGATCCGCCTCGATCCGACCGCCGCGCTCGACCAGGGGATCCGGCTGAACCCGTTGGACCCCTCGATCACCACGACAGGCCAGCTCGCCCTTCTCCGGACCATCATCGAGGTGGCCATGGGGCACGGTCTGGACGAGCGGGCCGGCTTCGCGCTCAAGGTGGCCCACTCCTTCGTCAACGCCACGGTCGCCGACCGCCAACCGGTGCTCACCGACATCGTCGAGCAGCTCCGGCACCCCAAGCCCGAGGCCGCACAGGCGATGAACGTCGCGCTGGAGGACGTCCGCCACTGGGGTCTGGACGTCGCGCTCGTGCTGGACCGCCTCGTCGACGGCGACCTCCGCGGCATGTTCGACGGACCGACCACCGTCGGCATCGACCTGGACGCGCCGCTGATCGTCTTCGATCTCTCGCACATCGACCGCAACTCGATCGCCATGCCGATCCTGATGGCGATCGTGGGCGTATGGCTGGAGCACACCTGGATCAGGCCGGACCGCAAGAAGCGGATCTTCCTCGTCGAGGAGGCCTGGCACATCATCAACAGCCCGTTCGTGGCCCAACTCTTCCAGCGGCTCCTGAAGTTCGGCCGACGGCTCGGCCTGTCGTTCGTGGCAGTGGTCCACCACCTCTCCGACGTGGTGGACGGAGCAGCCGCCAGAGAGGCGGCCGCAATCCTCAAGATGGCGTCCACCCGGACGGTCTACGCCCAGAAGGCGGACGAGGCGCGCGCCACCGGCCAGGTCCTCGGGCTCCCCCGCTGGGCGGTGGAGATCATCCCCACGCTCGCGCCGGGCATCGCCGTCTGGGACGTCAACGGCAACGTCCAGGTCGTCAAGCACCTGATCACCGAGGCCGAACGGCCCCTCGTCTTCACCGACCGGGCCATGACCGAGTCCTCGCCCGTGGAACAGGCCCTGGAGGCCGGGGGCATGGACGCCGGCCTGCTCGCCGGCGACGGCGTGCTGGGAAGAACCGAGACGCTCCCCTCGGGAGTGGGCGGACTCCCCGGAGGGGCACTCGGCGAACTCGACGACGCACTCGAATCGGAGACCGAGAGCCGGGCGATGTCCTTCGACAGACTCACCACGGCGGACGAGACGGTGGCCTGACCCGTGCCGCGTGACGCAGCCCCTCCGCCTGCCGCGGCCCCTGCGCCCCGAGCCGGGGGCGGCGGTGTGCCGGACGGCCTGCTGGTGGGGCTGCTCGCCCTGCTGCTGAGCGTGACCGTCCTCGGCTGGACCGCGACCGGTATCAGCGGGCTGCTCGCTCACGGAGCCTGGCCCAGCGGCCTGTCCTTCACCCACACGCCGCTGGCGGTACGAGGACTCGTCAGCGAACCGGGGGATCCGTCCGCCGCCTGGCCCAACGCCGATCCCGCCACGCTGTCGGGTCCGGGGCTGCTGTGGGGTGTGCTGATCGGGCAGCTCATGATCCTTGCGACGGCGGTGCTCCTCACCGCGATCGGAGTGGCGCGCAGGCGCGCGCTGCGCCGGGCCGCGCCCACCCGGGCCGACAGGCACGCGACGACCACACCGGAGGCACGGAGCGCCCACCGTCCCGGTGACACCCCGTACCGGGGCGACGGCCCTGCACCGGGTCAGGGAGACGCGCCCGTAGACGGCTCCGGGCAGCCGTACCCCACCGACCGCCGGGACTCGTCGGAGGAGCCCGTACAGACCCGATCCGCCGCCGCGGCGGAATTCGCCGCCAGTGCGCAGCCGCCGGGGGACGCACGGCCGACGGCGGTCCGGCCCGAGCAGGCCCGCGGTCGGCCGCCCGGGCACGAGCCGTACGGGTGGGAGGAGGCCGGGCAGGAGACGCCCGGGCACGAGCAGGCCCGTCAGGAGGCTCCCGGAGGGGAGAAGCCTCCGGCCGCGAGTCCGACGGCACCCGGCCGGGCGGACGGCGCGGCCGGGCCCCCGCCACCAGTGGGCGCCCCCGCGCCCCGGTGCCCCGAACCGGTCCAAGCCCGGCTCGCCTCGGAGTACGAGGCCGCCCTGCCCTTGGCGGGGCTGCATCTGCGGCACACCCGGGAGCCGGCCCACGCGCTGCGCGCCGCCGACGGCGCAGCCCTGGTCGTCACAGCGGACCCGGCCCTGTGGCGGGGCTCGGCCGGCGCCCGGTCGAAACTCGGACCGGTGCACCTCTATGACCCCGGACACCTCGTCGAAGCGCCGCAGCGGTTGCGCTGGTCCCCGCAGCGCGGCTGCGAGGACCCGGCTACCGCCCGCGTCCGGGCCGCAGCCCTGCTGGCACCGGTGCGGAGCCCTTCACGGACCGAGGACGCAGTCCAGCACGCGGCCGAGACGATGCTTCGCTGCTGCCTGCACGCGGCAGCCGTGAACGGGCAGTCGTTCCGGCAGGTGCACAAGTGGGCGACGAGCGGTGCACCGAACGAGGCGGTGCGCATCCTGCGGCGGAACAAGTCGGCGGCGGCGGGAGCCGCGGGCGAACTCGAAGCGATGCTGATCTCGTACCCGGAGCGCAAGGACCGTGCGGCGCAACTCGTCGGACGGGCCCTGGCCTGCCACTCCGAAGTGCACATCCGCAACGCCTGCCAGGCGGGCCGATCGGAACCCGCCGAGTGGGAATCCTTTGTGCGCGGAACGGGAACCCTCTATCTCATGGGCGAGACCAGTGAGGACCTCCGTCGGCAGCCGGGAACGTCCCCGCTGTCGACCGCCCTCCTCGCAGACGTGGTCGAGCACGGCCGGCGCATGGCCGAACGGTCACCCGCCGGTCGGCTCGACCCACCACTCACCCTCGTCCTCGACAACCCGGCCACCACCGCGCCGCTGCCCCAGCTGCCCTGGCTGCTCGGCTCGGGGCCGGACCGCGGCCTCCACACCCACGCTTATGTGCGCAGCCACGACCAGGCTCTCGCGTGGTGGCCCGATCTCTCGCGCTTCACCACCTCGTTGCGCTGAGCCGGGCAACAGCCGACAGTCCGTCCCCCTGGGGCCCGTACTCCGCTGCTCTACGGGGTTCCGGAGCGGGGTGGGGGGGGCGGCGGAAGGGGCGGAGGTAGTGGAAAAAAGGGGGGCCGGGGAAACGAGAAAGAGCCCTGCCGGATGACCCGGCAGGGCTCTTCACTCAAGAATTGTTCGGCGGCGTCCTACTCTCCCACACACTCCCGCATGCAGTACCATCGGCGCTGAAAGGCTTAGCTTCCGGGTTCGGAATGTGACCGGGCGTTTCCCTCACGCTATAACCACCGAAACACAATGAAACACACACCACCCGCACACACACCCCACCCACCCGAAAACGGGGAATGACATGTGTGTGGGGTCTGGTTGCTGTCTCAGAACCAACACAGTGGACGCGAGCACCTACGGACAAGCC
>NZ_AUKR01000027.1:0-46814 GCF_000424845.1 Streptomyces sp. TAA040
CGCCGCCACCACGACGCCATCCGTGCCGCCTTGACCACCGGCATGAGCAACGGCCTGATCGAGTCCACGAACACCAAGACCCGCCTGATCATCCGCCGCGGCTTCGGCTTCCACACCGCAGACGCCATCATCGCCCTCGTCATGCTCACCCTCGCCGGAGACAAACCCACCCCCCCCGGCCGCCAACCCGCCACAGAGTGACCCACACATACGGCAGGAGAGCCCAAAAAAGGGGAGTACTCTCTTCCATCCCGCGAGTGGCGCACGTCACCGCCGACCTCCCCGGACCCTGCCGACACGGCGTCAGTACACGTCCACCCCGAAGCGTTCGAGCACCGGGGAGACGGGCTGGAAGAAGGTGGTACCGCCCGTCCGGCAGTTCCCGCTGCCGCCCGAGGTGAGCCCGAGCGCGGTGCCGTCGGCGAACAGCGGCCCGCCGCTGTCCCCGGACTCGGCGCAGATGTCGGTGCGGATCAGCCCGCGGACGATCCGGCCGTCGCCGTAGTTCACCGTGGCGTCCAGCCCGGTGACCTCCCCCGCGCGCAGCCCGGTGGTGCTGCCGCTGCGGCGGACGGCCTGGCCGACGGTGGCCTCCCCCGCCTCGGTGATGTCCTGGGAACGGCCGTTGTGCAGGTCGACCGTCCCGGGCCGTTCGGTGTCCTCGCCGGAGTACCGCACGAGCGCGTAGTCGTCGCCCGGAAAACTGCTCTCCTCGGTGGCGCCGAGTTCCTCGGCCCGGTTCGCGTCGGCGTACCAGGTGTCGGAGCCGACCGCGCAGTGCCCGGCGGTGAGGAACCCGTCGGCGCCGTCCCCGCGGACGTTGAAGCCGAGCGAGCAGCGCCCCTCCTCCGTGTGGACGGCCTGGCCCCCGCTCACCAGCGGGGCGAGGACACCCGGGGTCCGTTCGAATCGCATCGCCCCGGACCGAGGGCCCGCCACCTGCCTGAGCCGGTCGACGTCCACCTCGTCGACCGTGCTGTCGACCGTGACCACCAACCGGTTGGCCGCCTCGTCGACGTGCCAGGCGGTGCCCGCGACATCCGCCACGCGCACCGCCTCCGACGCCAGGTCAAGCTGCGCGCCGGTGAAGGACTCCGGCGCCGGCCCTCCGGGCCCGGAGGCGGCGAGAGCCGGCCCCGCGGGCAGGAGAACGGCCAGGCCCAGGGCGGCCAACCGCCCGGCCCGGGCTCCTCGGGGGGTCCTGCGTGTGCTCCGCACGTCTGCCTCCTGCAGTGTTCCGGCGTATCCCCGACGTCCGAGCGGTCCTGTGCGACGCCCGGCCCCTGCCCGGCCCCTGCCCGGCCGCGGGGCGGTCCCCGGGCACGTCCGCCGGACAGCGGGACCGGCCGGCCGCGCCGGGCACCTGCTCATCGGTACGGCCGATCATCGCCCGGTCGCGCGCGGACCGGCCGGAACGCCGTGTGCCAGCGTGTTGCCCGCCGCGGCGGGGGCGTTCCCGGTGCGGTCAACGGGCGTACGGATGAGCAGGTGCGCGGCACGGCGCGTCCGGCGCGCCCAACAGGCTCGCGGGGGACGATGATTCCGGACACTGTGCTTTTCCACTCCTCGGCATTACCGTTTCTGCTCCGGACGATGACGAGGTATCACCCGGCCGCGCGGCCTCACCCGATTGCCCGTCCCCCTCACCCGCGCGGCGGGAAGCGATGATCTTTCTCTCCGTCACCACCCGTATACCGCAGAATCCCTGTTCGCGGGCCTGGCACTGTGCACCAGAACTGTCACGAATCGCCGCCGGAGTGGATATCGGCTTGGCGCATCATCCGCATCATGAACGACGATAGGTAGTGCGGACGGCACAGACCGCATGCGAGAGGAGGCGTCCATGGGATCGGTGCGCAAGGCGAGTGCCTGGCTGGGCCTCGTCGACGACAGCGAGATGCGTTACTACGACGACGACTACGCCGAGGGGCCGGAACCCGGAGACGCCGCTCGTGACGCGTGGGTCACCGACCCGCGCGTCCGGGCGACCGCTGAATCGGCACAGGGCCAGGGCACCCGGATCGCCACCGTGACACCCGACGGGTTCCGGGACGCCCGCGGCATCGGCGAACTCTTCCGGGACGGGGTCCCGGTCATCGTGAACCTCACGGGCATGGAGTCCCCGGACGCCAAGCGGGTGATCGACTTCGCAGCGGGGCTGACGTTCGGCCTTCGCGGTTCCATCGAACGGGTCGCGACCCGCGTCTTCCTGTTGACGCCGAACGACTACCAGGTGGTCAGCGGCGAGGACCGGCGCGCGGCCGAGGGCGGCTTCTTCAACCAGAGCTGACGACCGGTCGGCGGCCGACCCGGGGGTCCCCGGAGGGTCGGCCTCCGGCCGGCGGACCGTCAGCGAAAGGCGTCCTGCCCGGTGAGCGCCTTGCCGAGCACCAACTGGTGCATCTCCACCGTGCCCTCGTAGGTGAGCACCGACTCAAGATTCGTCGCGTGCCGCATCACCGGGTACTCCAGCGAGATCCCGTTGGCTCCCAGGATCGTCCGGGAGGTCCGGCAGATCTCGATCGCCTCCCGCACGTTGTTGAGCTTGCCGAAGCTGACCTGCTCCGGGCGGAGGGTCCCGGCGTCCATCCGGTTGCCGAGGTGCAGGGCGAGCAGCAGGCCCTTGTGCAGCTCCACCGCCATGTCGGCGAGCTTCGCCTGGGTGAGCTGGAAGCCGCCGATGGGCCGGCCGAACTGCTCCCTGGTACGGGAGTAGTCGAGCGCGGCGGTGAAGGCGGACCGCGCCGCGCCCATGGCCCCCCAGACGATGCCGTAGCGGGCGTGGCTCAGGCAGCTCAGCGGACCGCCCAGCCCGGTGGCCCCCGGCAGCACCGCATCGGCCGGCAGTCTGACCTCGTCCAGGACGAGTTCGCTGGTGACCGAGGCGCGCAGCGACCACTTGCGGTGGATGTCCGGCGCGGAGAACCCGGGAGTGCCGGCCGGTACCAGGAAGCCGCGGATCCCCTCCTCGGTGCGGGCCCAGACCACCGCGACTCCGGCGACCGATCCGTTGGTGATCCACATCTTCCGGCCGGTCAGCACCCAGTCCCCGCCGTCCCGGCGGGCGCGGGTGCGCATACCGGCCGGGTCCGAGCCGTGGTCGGGCTCGGTCAGCCCGAAGCAGCCGAGGATCTCGCCCGCGGCCATGGCCGGGAGCCAGCGCTCCTTCTGCTCGTCCGAGCCGAAACGGTGGATCGCGTACATCGCGAGCGAACCCTGGACGGACACCAGCGAGCGGATCCCCGAGTCGGCCGCCTCCAGCTCCAGGCAGGTCAGTCCGTACTGCACCGCGGACGCGCCGGCGCAGCCGTACCCCCGCAGCGGCATGCCCAGGGCGCCGAGCCCGCCGAGTTCGCGGGAGAGGCCGCGGACGTCGGGCAGCTCACCGCGCTCGTACCAGTCGGCGATGTGCGGCAGCACCCGGTCCCCGGCCCACGCCCGGACGGTGTCGCGCACCGCGAGGTCCTCGGGGGAGAGCAGGTCGTCCAGGCCCAGCGGGTCGGACACGCTGAACGGCGGCGGGGTGCTGCGGGACATCGGTCGGCCTCCGGCGGGGTGATCGGCTCGTGCGGCGTCCGACGTTACGGCCGGGTAACCCGACCGGACAAGAGGGAACTGCCGGTGTCCGGAGCCGGACCGTCGGCGGGCCGTGGTCCGGTCCGCGGACCGGACCACGGCCCGCCGGAGTACTGGGCGGGCACCAGGGCGGCCTGCGCCGCAGCGGTGCCGTCCGCGGGCCGCGGATGCTCCGTCGCGGTCGCCGCACCGCCGTCCCCCTCGGCCGGGTCCTCGGCCGGTGCCCCGTGCGCCTCCGCCGATCGCGGCAGCCGCAGCGCGGCGAGCGCCCCGCAGAACAGCAGTCCGGCGCTGACCAGCAGCGTCAGTTGCAGGCCGTGGCCGAAGGCGGTCCGTGCCGCTTCCCTGACCAGTTCGCCGGCCTCCCCACCGAGCCGGTCGGCCACCACCTCCGCCTCACCCAGCGAGTGGCTCGCCTCCTCCTCGACCGTGCCGGGAACGGCGTCGGAACGGGCCAGCCCGGCGGCATAGGCACCGTTCATCACGCTGCCCAGCACCGCGATGCCCAGTCCCGCGCCCAACTGGTAGGCGGTCTCGCCGACGGCGGCGGCCCCACCGGCCTGCTGCGGCGGCGCGTCGCTGAGCATCGACTCGTAGCAGCCGAACAGGGTGGTCTCCAGTCCGAAGCCCAGCAGAACGAAGCCGCCGAGCAGCAGTGCCGGCCGGTCGTGCTCTCCGAGCGGAGCGAGGCTGAGCACGGCGGCCGCGGTCATCAGGAAACCCAGCGACACCATCGCGCGCGGCCCCAGCAGTCGCAGCAGCCACGGTCCCGCGAGACCGGCGGCGACGGCCGCCACCGACAGCGGCAGCAGTCGCAGCCCGGTCTCCAGCGGCGACAGACCGAGCACCAGTTGGAGGTACTGGGCGGCGATCAGGGCGAGTCCGACAAGGGCCAGCACGGTGAGCACGATGCAGCCGACCGCGGTGCCGAACGCAGGCCGGGCGAAGGCGCAGAAGTCGATCAGCGGGTGCTTCCTCCGGCGCTGCCGGACCACGAAGAAGGCGAGCAGCGCGCCGCCCGTCAGCACCAGCAGCGCGGTGAGCGGGTGGAGCAGTTCCCCGCCGCCCACGCGTTTCACCCCGAAGGTGAGGCAGAACAGCCCGCCGGCGGCGGCCAGCGCCCCCGGCACGTCCCAGGGGCCGCTCCCGGAGCCGGTGGACTCCGGCACCAGCCACCGGCCGAGCGGAATACTGACGAGCATCAGCGGAATGTTGACGAGGAACACCGAGCCCCACCAGAAGTGCTCCAGGAGCAGCCCGCCGGCCAGCGGGCCCAGCGCGGCGCCGACCGCCGCCACCGCGCTCCAGGCGCCGATCGCCATCGCCCGCTCCCGGCGGTCGGGGAAGACCTGGCGCAGGATGGAGAGGGTCGCCGGCATGATCATCGCCCCGCCGACCCCGAGCAGGGCCCGCGCGGCGATCAGTGTGCCCGGCGAGTCCGCCACGACCGCCAGCGCGGAGGCGGACCCGAAGATGCCGTAGCCGATCAGCAGCACCCGGCGCCGTCCCGTGCGGTCGCCGAGCGTGCCGAACAGGATGAGCAGGGAGGCGCAGACCAGCGGGTAGACGTCCACGATCCACAGCAGTTCCATCGCCCCGGGCCGGAGGTCGGCGGAGACCGCCGGCACCGCGACGTGGAGCACCGTGGCGTCGATCGCGACGAGCAGCAGGCTGCTGCACAGCATGACCAGCACCGCCCACCGGCCGGCGGGGCGGTCCCGGTCGACGGAGCGGGCCCCGGCGCCCGCTGCCCGCTCACGGTCCACGGCGGTGGTCCCCGGCATGTACGCACCTCCTCCTGCGCCTGCTCCGGACCGGGGGGAACGCCGGACGCGAAGGCAGCAGCGTCCAGCCCGGTGCGGCAGGCGAGTGACGGGGAAAGAGTACGCGAGACCCGCAGGTCCCCCGCTCCCCCGGCCCGCCGCACCGGCCGCGGCCGGTGCGGCGGGCGACATAATCGCCCTGTGAGCGATCTTGTTGCCGCACCGCGCGCGGCGGAAACCCGACGGCTCGGACGAGGGGTCCGGCTGCCCCCGGTTGCGCAGGCGCTGGCCGCCTACGCGGCGGTGCGGCTACTGGGGCTGGCGGTGCTCGCGGGGTGGTCGGCAGCCACCGGCCGCGACGGGTACCGATTGCTCTCCGCCCGCTGGGACTCGATCTGGTACGCCCGGATCGCCGAGGACGGTTACGGCCACACCGCCCGCCTGGCGGACGGCACCGTCCACCCCGACCTGGCGTTCTTCCCTCTGCTGCCCTGGCTGGAGCGACTCGCCGCGCAGGTCTCGCCGCTGTCGGCCGGGGACGCGGGGGTGCTCGTCAGCGCGGTCGCCTCGCTGGCCGCGGCCGCCGGCATCTTCGCCGTCGGCGACCAGCTGCACGGGCCCCGGACCGGGGTGATACTCACGGTCCTGTGGGCGGCGCTGCCGGTGGGCATCGTGCAGTCGATGGCGTACAGCGAGTCGCTGTTCACCGCCCTGGCCGTCTGGGCGGTGCACGCCGTCCTCGCGGGCCGCTGGGTGTGGGCCGGGTCCCTCGCCCTCGCGGCGGGCCTCACCCGCCCGGTCGGCGCCGCCGTGGTCACCGCGGTCTGGGCGGCCGCCGCGCTGGAGTGGCGGCGCGAGCGGGCCCGGCGACGCGCTGCCCGGACCGTCCTGCCCGGGCAGCGGACCTCCTCGGCCGCTCGGCCGGGCGCCCCTGCGCCGCCGGCGGCGCGCGCGACGGCGGACGGCGGGCAGCAAGGCGCGGGGGGGCCGGGGACCGTGCGGCACCGGATGCTGCTGGGGGTGCTGCTGGCCCCGCTGGGCTGGCTGGGCCACGTGGCGCGGGTCGGAGTGGAGACCGGCAGTCCGCTGGGCTACCTCGACGTGCAGGGGCAGTGGGGCAACGGGTTCGACGGCGGCCTGGCCTTCGCTCGGTTCACCGTCGGGCGCTTCGGCCACGGGTGGCCCGGCGCGGCGGCCGGGGCCGGTGTCCTGCTCGGGCTCGGGCTGCTGGCGTGGCTGGCCGTGCTGTGCGTCCGGCAGCGGCAGCCCGTCCCGCTGCTGGCGTACGCCGGGACGGTGCTGCTGCTCGCCCTGGGTGCCAAGGGGTATCTCGGCTCGAAGCCGCGCCTGCTGTTGCCGGCCTTCCCGCTGCTGATCCCGCCCGCGGTCCGACTGGCGCGCGCGCAACCGGTCGCGGCGGCCGTGGGGGTGGCCGCCCTCGCCCTCGGCAGCGCCCTCTACGGCGCGATGTGGCTGCACGGCTCCGGCCCGCCCTGACGGTGTGCCGCGGTCGCCCGGCGGCGGCGCGGGAGCGCTCGTTCCCGGCACGGTCCCGCGGGACGGCCGCGCCCGGCCCTGGTCGGCACGGAAGCGGCCACGGCCACGGGCCCCGCACCGGCCGGGTTAATCACCGATGGACTACGGAAGTCGCACCGGGAAAGGCGCCGGACCAACCCGCCGAATAATCCTGCGATATCAGAACTCGGCACCACCGATTCCCACCGATTCCCTGCCCCGGACACCTCCGACGAGGCGGATTGCACATCACATCGGCATTACGAAGACCGTGCCCGGACCTGGGAGAGCCATCACCCGCTGTAATGTCGATTGGGTGCGTACCGACCGTATCTTCGCCCGCCTGGAGCAGGAGCCGGCGCCGCCCACCACCCCGGTCCCCGGGATGAGCGTCACCCGCAGGACGCTCTTCGCCACCACCCTGGGCCTGTACGCCGCCATCGTGGCGGCGGTGCTGGGCAGTTCAGTCCTGGTCCGGCTGGACTGGCAGGCGATGCTCTTCCGCCCCTACAAGCAGTGGCCGGAGCTCCACCCCTTCCTGGACTACTTCGTGGTGCTCGGCCAGCGCGGGCCGACGGCGGTGCTCGTCGCGGCCTGGCTCGGCTGGCGGTCCTGGCGCCAGCGGACGGTGCGCCCGCTGCTGGTGCTCGCCGTCTCGCTGCTGCTGCTGAACGTCACCGTGGGCGCGGCCAAGCTGGGGATGGGGAGGGAAGGACCGCACTACGCGACCGAGATGGGCTCCAACGAGATGTTCCTGACCGGGGACATATTTCCGTCCGGGCACACCGCGAACGCCGTGGTCACCTGGGGGGTGCTCGCCTACCTGGCCAGCACCCCGCGGGCCAGGCGCTGGCTGTCGGTCCTGGCCGCCGTCTTCGCCCTCGGGGTGGGGACCACGACCGTCTACCTCGGCACCCACTGGATCAGCGACGTCCTGCTCGGATGGGCCGCCGGACTGCTGATCCTGCTGGCACTGCCGTGGAACGAGCCGGTGATCGCCCGGGTCGAGGAGCACATCGCGGTCTACTGGGCGCGCCTGCGGGAGGCGGCACGGATGGCGGCACGGGCACTGGCGCCGGTCGGGACGGGTCCGTCACTGGCCGCTCGACCGGCGCCCGACCGCTCTCGGGACGGCGCCCCCGGCCCGCGCGGCACGTCCGGCGTCTCGCAGGGGCGGCTCTACTACGCGGCGCGTCCGCAGCCGCTGCGTGCGGAGCGCTCCCCCGCCGCTCCGGCCGGACCGCGGCGGCCACAGCCGGAGCGGCCCGCGCAGAGCACGCACCGCTGGAGCGAGCGGACGGGTCGCCCACCGTTCTGAGAGGGACGGCGGCACCGCACCGGCGGGGTGCGGGCCCCGGCGGGGCGCAGTGGCCCGGCGTCGCGGCGGCCCCGGCTTCCGGGCCGCGGGCCCGACCGGGGCCCGACCGGGCCCCGGAGTGTCGCTCCGCTCAGCCCTTCCAGCAGCGGACGACCACCCCGTCCGAGACGGCGAAGTTGAGCCGCCCCTCCAGGAACTCCATCGTGATCATGGAGTCCGGTGCCACCGCCCGCACCGTCGCCCACCCCCGACGGTGCGCCAGGTCCTGCGCATCGGTCTCGGACAGACCGATGTAGGCGGCGGTTTCCTCGGTCGACGGTGCTGGGCCTTCCGGTTCCTGTGACATGGCAACCACCGTACGACCTCAACCGGAGCACCCGGAAGTAGCGGCCCGGTCCTCGCACCGTCACGCTTGTGTCACAACGGTGCGCAGTCGGTGGAAGACGTACGCACCGGCCGCCCGCGACCCCTGCTGCAGGCAGGAGAATACCGCCGGATTCCTTTCGCATTCCTTCCGGAACAGCGCTTCTCACCTCTGTTCGAACCCCTCGAATGCCCGGTTGAATTCCCGCTCCCGACCCTTGTCCGGCTGGATACCAAAGGCCCTTTGCGGTGTCCGGGTGGTCGGCGAAACCCCGGACCCCCGGGCGGCCCCCGCGCCCGGGGGTCAGCCTGCCTCCGAGGGCTGAGCCGCACGCCCCAGCCGGTCGCGCAGGGCGGCGACGTGCATCCGCAGTTCGGCCGGTTCCCGGACCTCGAAGTCCACCCCGGCCACCAGGATGTGCACCACCAACTGCTCCCAGTTCCAGGCCCCGGTGCGCAGCAGGCAGCGCCACTCGTCGACGGCCTCCAGGACGCCGACGGACGGCGGGATGCACCGGGCCGCCTCGGCGATCGGTGCGTGCAGGAGCACCGTCCCCCGCGCCCGGTACGGCCCGGTCGAGACACGCTCCGAGACGTACGCCCCGAGGTCCTCGGCCGGCGGGGTGCGCGGGGCGAAGACCGGCCCGTGCGGCGGCCGCAGGGTGATGCGGTCGGCACGGAAAGTGCGCCAGTCCGCCCGGTCGGTGTCCCAGGCGACCAGGTACCAGCGCAGGTAGGTGCTGACCAACCGGTGCGGCTGCGCCGTCCGGAGCGAGGTGCCGCCGCTGTGGGAGCGGTAGTCGAAGCGGACCGTGCGGCGGTCCCGGCAGGCGTGGGCGAGTTCGGTGAGCGTGGCCGGATCGGCCTCGGGACCGGAGTGCGCCCGGCGCATCGGTACCGTGTAGGCGTCGAGTGCGGCGACCTGACGGCGCAACCGGTGCGGGAGGACCTGTTCCAGTTTGGCCAGGGCCCGCACCGAGGCCTCCTCCACACCCCGGACCCCCGCGCCGGCCGCGCCCTGTAGCCCGACCGCGACGGCAACCGCCTCCTCGTCGTCGAGCAGGAGCGGCGGCAGCCGGGCTCCGGCACCCAGCCGATACCCGCCCGCCGTCCCGGTCGCGGAGTGGACCGGGTACCCCAGGGCGCGCAGCCGTTCGACGTCCCGACGCACCGTGCGGCCCGTCACTCCCAGGCGCTCTGCCAGTCGCGCCCCGGACCACTCCGGCTGGGCCTGGAGCAATGACAGCAGGCGCAGCAGGCGCGCCGAGGTCTCCACCATGCACCCGAGTCTGCCAGGGCGCGGGGACGGCCCGGGGGCCGCCCGGTTCAGGCCTCGGGGCTCCCGGCACAGTGCGAAGCCGTGTCGGCCGGCGCCGCGGCGCCGCGGTGGTCGGCAGGCTCCTCCTCGACCCGCAGCGAGAGGTCGTTGTCCGCCGTGAAGGCGGGCCGCAGCACCGCTCCGCCGCCCGCGGGCAGCCCGGCGCACCGGTCCGTGAAGCGCTTGTCCGGGTCGACGTCGAAGATCCGGGCGACCCGGACCGGGTCCGCCCCGGATGCGGCGCGCAGCCACAGTTGCCACTCGGTTCCGGGCTCGTGGCGGGCCAGCGCGCCGACCGGGAGCCGGACGGTGAAGCCGTCGCCTTCGGCACGCACCGGGGCCGTGGCACCGGGTGCGGACGCCTCGGTGGATCTGGCTTCCAGCAGGCTGCCCGCGCCGAGCTCCGCACCGTGCAGCCGGCCGTGCAGCACCAGCGCCGGAGCCGTTCCGCCCTCCAGACGGAACCCGGCCGCCTCGGCGTGCGGCCAGCGCAACCAGGCCCGCAGGGCCAGGTTGCCATGCCGGGTGCGGTACGGAATGCGCACCCCGAGCCAGGTCCGACCCGCGCGGGGGACCCGGCCGATCAGCGGGTCGAGCGCGGTGCGGCCGGGCACCAGGCGTCGCGGGTGCTCCTCCCCCAGCGCCAGGTAGGCGTTCCAGCGCCCCTCCGCCAGCGGCACGGTACTGGGCAGCACGGCCCGGAGCATGCCGGCGCCCGCAGGAACAAGCGGAAGCCTGACGGTCTCCGGCTGCTCGGTGCCCCGGCGGCGCAGCAACAGCGCGGCGTCCCAGCGCTCCTCCGCCCCGGGTGCGGCGATGTCGAAGGTCAGGCCGCCCGCGGAATCGGCGGTGCAGTCGGCACGCGGGGGGTCCGGCTCTCCGGCACGGTGGTTCCAGGGGCCCCCGGCGGCGGTCACCGGAGCCACGCCGGTTCCGCGGCCTGCTCGCCGCGGCACGGCACCGGTCGGGCGGTGGTGGACATCGTTCTCCGGATCTCTCGCTCCTGCGGATGAGCGCGTCCGCTCTCCGCCCTTCTCCTGGAAGGACACTCCTCAGGGCTGCGCGGTTGACCGGAAGAACGAGTCTTGTCTCACAACTTCTCGGTTCGCACCGCTCCCCCGGTCCGGTCCTTGCCGCCCGCGGCGGACGGGGTCGACGGGAGCAGGAGCGCGGTCCCCGGGCAGAGCCGGTCGGGATCGGGTCCGACGAGCGGGCGGTTCGCCCGGTGGAGCGCCTCCCAGCCACCGGGCACCCCGTGCCGGCGTGCCGGCGTGCCACGGACCAGAGCGTGTCCCCGGGCCGGACGACGTGCCTCGGCAGCCGGGCTCCGGACTCGGTGGTCAGTTCGCACTCCAGCGAGCAGGCGGGCCAAGCGCCCCAGTCCTGGCCGGCCAGGACGCCTTCGGCCACCGTGACCTGCTCCGCACGGGTCGCGAGGTCGGCACGGCGGGCGAACTGCCGCCCTCCGTACTCCTCCCAGGTCGACTGCCGGAACTGGAGGCCGCCGTAGAAGCCGTTGCCGGTGTCGATGTCCCAGCGGCCGCTGCTCTCACACCGGGCCAGGCAGTCGCAGGGCGATCCGCCGGAGGAGCACGCGCTCGGGGCCTGCCGGGGGTGCGCGGAGGCCTCCGGGGGCGCGGACAGCACCGCAAGCCGGAGGACCCCGGCCGCGACCAGCCCCCGGCTGATGCTGCATCGGTTCTTTGGTATCGCCTCACGAGAGGAGCCGCCCGTCGCTTCCTCCGCGGAGGAAGCGACGTCGTGGGAGGTGTCCCGCGAGGTTTCGGCCGTATGCAGTCCGTCCGGCGGGTTCGGCACGTCACCCGAATCTTCCGGCAGTGGTCGCCTTCCGACCGCGGCTGACCGAAAACGGCGCATGGCCCGCACGCGCAACCGTCGGCGGCGGACGGACCGTTCGGTTTGCGTGACCGCGGACGCGGATCCGCCGTTGTGCACACGAAACAGAACCGAACACCAGGAGTCCCTGTGTCCCCCATGCTCGACGTCAGCAACGACGTACGCGCCGAGATCGGCGAAGAAGAAGCGGCGCGGCTGCTGGCCGGCGAGACCGCCCCCGGCGCCTACGACTGCACCTCGTGCCGCACCCCCGGCGACACGGGCACGGAACACACCAGCACGGTGCTCTTCGTGGGCGACGAGACGGCCGTACTGGCCTTCGCGCACGCCCAGTGCATCCCCTCGCAGATCGTCAAGGTCACCGAGGACGAGATCCAGGGCGCGGTGCGCACCATCACCGCCGAGGCCCAGGGCCCGGCGCCCGCCGCCGCACCGGCCTCGGCGGACGGCCAGGCGGTGCTCGGCGTGACCTGCGGCCAGGTGCTCATCGACGAGCAGCTCCACCCGGCGATCGTCGTCGAGCCCACCGGACCCATCGCGCGTCCCGACGCCGACGACGGCACGGACGCGTTCCTGCCACTGCTGACCGAGGCCGGCTTCCACCCGGTCGCCGACGTCGCCGTGCAGCCGGGCCCGATCGAGGGCTGGTCGGTGCTGCTGGCCATGGGCAAGCTGCACGCGGTGCTCCAGCCCGGGCCGGAGACCGGCAAGTCCAACTCCTGGTGGCAGGCGCACCAGCCGCTGTCGGTGACCGACGAGTGGCGGCAGTCGGCGGGCAGGACCAACACCGTGCTGGTCTACGCCGCCCCGGCCGGTGCCATCGGCCAGCAGCCGCGCGAGGACATGCTGCGGGACTCCCTGGAGCAGGCGGCGAAGCGCGGCGTGCTGGTCGCCGCCCGGATGCCGCTCGCCGGCACCTGAGCACCATTGGCCGGCCCGGCCCCGCATCCAGCGGGGCCCCGGCCTCGTTGGCAACAGCGTGCAGCCATACGAATCTCCCCGAGCCCGCCACTCGTACCCGCGCCACGGTCAGATCCCCGGGATGCGCCCCGCGCAGGAGGGTCACGGCCCGTCGGCGACACCGATCTACGACGCGCTGTACGCCGAGTACCAGCGCCTCTTCCGGGCCCTGCCCGGCGACCGGTCGGGCGAGGAGGGCCTGAGCTTCGACGGGTTCGGCACGGTGCGAGGCACCGGCGTCGCCACCTCGTGGTACGACGACCGCCGGGGCCGCCCGGCGGCGCTTCCCGCGCTGCCACCGGCTCCCGGGGACGACCGGCGGCGCCACGGGCTGTGACCGCTGATCCCGCCGGGGCCCGGCGGGCACCACGGGTGGCCCCGCCGAGCGGCGGGGCCACCCGTCTCCGTCGAGCGGAGAGCCGGGCCGGTCAGCTCTTGTTGCGGCCGCGCTTCTCCCGGACCCGCACCGAGATGTGCACCGGGGTGCCGGCGAAGCCGAACTCCTCACGGAGCCTGCGCTCGACGAACCGCCGGTAGCCGGCCTCCAGGAAGCCGGAGGCGAAGAGCACGAACCGCGGCGGCCGGGTGCCCGCCTGGGTGCCGAACAGGATCCGCGGCTGCTTGCCGCCCCGCACCGGGTGCGGGTGCGAGGCCACGATCTCACCGAGGAAGGCGTTGAGCCGCCCGGTCGGTACCCGCGACTCCCAGCCCGCCAGCGCCGTCTCGACGGCCGGGACCAGCTTTTCCATGTGCCGTCCGGTCCGGGCCGAGACGTTCACCCGCGGGGCCCACTGCACCTGGACCAGGTCCCGCTCGATCTCCCGCTCCAGGTAGAAGCGCCGCTCGTCGTCGAGGTCGTCCCACTTGTTGTAAGCGATGACCAGGGCCCGGCCGGCGTCCACCGCCATCGAGATGATCCGGGTGTCCTGCACGCTGATCGGCTCGGTGACGTCGATCAGCACCACGGCGACCTCCGCCTTCTCCAGCGCGGCCGCGGTGCGCAGCGAGGCGTAGTAGTCGGCGCCCTCCATCAGGTGGATGCGCCGTCGGATGCCCGCGGTGTCGACGAACTTCCACGTCTTGCCGCCGAGTTCGATCAGCTCGTCCACCGGGTCCCGAGTGGTGCCGGCGAGTGCGTCGACGACCACCCGGTTCTCCCCGGCGACCTTGTTCAGCAGGGAGGACTTGCCGACGTTCGGACGGCCGATCAGTGCGACCCGACGCGGACCGCCCAGGGGAGTGCCGAAGGTCTGCTCCGGCGCCTCCGGGAGCGCCTTCAGCACCTCGTCGAGCATGTCGCCGGTGCCCCGGCCGTGCAGGGCGGAGACCGGCTGCGGCTCGCCCAGGCCGAGCGACCACAGCATCGCCGCGTCCGCCTCGCCCGCCGGACCGTCCACCTTGTTGGCGCAGAGCACCACGGGCTTCCCCGCCCGGCGCAGCAGCTTCACCACGGCCTCGTCGGTGTCGGTCGCCCCGACGGAGGCGTCGACGACGAACACCGTGGCGTCGGCGGCCTCGATGGCGAACTCGGCCTGCGCGGCGACCGAGGCGTCGATACCCAGGACGTCCTGCTCCCAGCCGCCGGTGTCCACCACCTTGAAGCGGCGGCCGGCCCACTCCGCCTCGTAGGTGACCCGGTCCCTGGTGACACCAGGGCGGTCCTCGACCACTGCCTCGCGGCGGCCCAGAATCCGGTTCACCAGGGTGGACTTCCCCACGTTGGGACGTCCGACGACGGCCAGCACCGGAAGCCGTCCGTGCCCGGACTCCGCCAGCGCCCCCTCGATGTCCTCGGCGTCGAAGCCTTCCTCCGCGGCGAGCTCCATGAACTCCGAGTACTCGGCTTCGCCGAGCTCACCGTGCCCGTGCGCGCCGCCGGAATTGTTCTGGTCGTCCATGAAGTCCTGTCCTTGTGTACGTGGCTCGGTTACCCGGGTGTTCGGGCGGGCGGCTCAGCGGCCGGTGAGCCGCTTCGCCTCGGTGAGATGGTCGCCCAGGCGCCGCTGGATGCGCACGGTCGCGGCGTCGAGTGCCTTGCCGGTCCGCCGGCCACTGCCGTCGGCGGCGTCGAACGGGTCCCCGTAGACCACGTCGACCCGGCTGCGCAGCGGCGGCATCGCCGGTATCAGGCGTCCCCGGCGCTCGGTGCTGCCGAGCACCGCGACCGGCACCACCGGGGCGCCGGAGCGCAAGGCGAAGTAGGCCAGGCCCGACCGGAGCGAGGCGAAGTCCCCCTCGCCCCGGGTGCCTTCGGGGAAGATGGCCAGCACGCCACCCGCCGACAGCACCGAGAGCGCCTGCGTGACGCACGCCCGGTCGGCCGCGGAGCGGTCCACCCGGACCTGGCCGGTGCCGCGCAGGAACGGGGCCAGCGGGCCGACGAAGGCTTCCTTCTTGATCAGGAAGTGCAGCGGGCGGGGCGAGGTGCCGATCATCATCGGCCCGTCGATGTTGTGCGCGTGGTTGCCGGCCAGGATCACCGGGCCGGAGGCGGGCATCCGCCAGGCACCCAGCGGCCGGGGCCGGAAGAACCCGTACATCAGACTGATCCCGATGCCGCGCCCGAACGCGGCCCCACGGGCGCTGGGGACGGGCGGCCCGGGGATCGGGACCGCGATGGCGCGGCTCACGCGGTGCGCTGCCTGTCCTCGACGAGGGTGACCACGCACTCGACGACCTGTTCCAGGGAGAGTTCGGTGGTGTCCACCTCGACCGCGTCCTCGGCCTTGGCCAGCGGCGAGGTCTTGCGGCTGGAGTCCGCGCGGTCCCGCTGGAGCAGCGCCTGCCGCGTGGCGTCAAGGTCCACCCGGGGCGCTCCGGCGGTCGCGCCGAGCTCTCCTCCCCGTCGGGCCGCCCTGGCCTCGGGAGAGGCGGTGAGGAAGATCTTCAGTCCGGCGTCCGGAAGGACCGTGGTCCCGATGTCCCGGCCCTCCACCACGATGCCGCGGAACGCGCCCGTCACGATCGCCCGCTGGAGCCCGGTGATCCTGGCCCGGACCTCCGGGACGGCGCTGACCGCGCTGACAGCCGCCGTCACCTCGGGGGTGCGGATCGGCGCTGAGGCGTCCGCTCCGTCCACGGTGATGGTCGGCGAACCGGGGTCGGTGCCGGAGACGATGACGGGCTTGTCGGCGGCCGCGGCGACGGCGGCGGGGTCGTCGACGTCGATGCCGGCCGAGAGCATCCACCAGGTGATCGCCCGGTACTGCGCCCCGGTGTCGAGGTAGTTCAGTCCCAGCTTCGCGGCCACGGCCTTGGAGGTGCTGGACTTGCCCGTGCCGGAGGGGCCGTCAATGGCGACGACAACGGGTGCCGGAGCGCTTTCCACGGTGACAGGAACCTTTCTCGAACCAGGAAGGGGGCCCCGAGGGACTCGGGGCGTCGCGGAGCGGAGCCGCCCCGCACCAGGCTACCGGGAAGCTACTGCTGCCGGAGCGCCCAGCCCCGGCCGCGCAGCGCCTCGGCGAGGCGGCCCGCCGCACCCGGTTCCACCATCAGCTGGACATGGCCGGCCTGCTGCCCGGTGGCGTGCTCGATGCGGACGTCCTCGACGTTGACCCCGGCCTGTCCTGCATCGGCGAAGATGCGGGCCAGCTCGCCCGGGCGGTCGCTGATCAGCACCGCCACCGTGCGGTAGGCGGTCGGCGCCTGGCCGTGCTTGCCCGGGACCCGGGCCCGGCCGCCGTTGCCCCGGCGCAGCACGTCCACGATGCCCGCACCGCCCTTGTCACGCGCGGACTCGTCGGCCGATTCCAGCGCCCGCAGCGCGCGGACCGTCGCGTCCAGGTCCGCGGCCACTGCGTCCAGCACGTCCGCGACCGGGCCGGGATTGGCGGCGAGGATGTCCACCCACATCGCGGGGTCGGAGGCCGCGATCCGCGTGACATCCCGGATGCCCTGCCCGCACAGCCGCACCGCCGTCTCGTCGGCGCTCTCCAGACGCGCGGCGACGAGGCTGGAGAGCAGCTGCGGGGTGTGCGAGACGAGCGCCACCGCGCGGTCGTGCGCGTCCGCGTCCATCACGACGGGCACCGCCCTGCACAGGGCCACCAGTTCGAGCGCGAGGTTGAGGACCTCGGTGTCGGTCTCCGGGGCCGGGGTGAGGACCCACGGCCGCCCCTCGAAGAGTTCGGCAGTCCCCGCGAGCGGACCGGACTGCTCGCGGCCGGCCATGGGATGGGTTCCGAGGTAGCCGGCCGGGTCGCAGCCCAGCGCGGCGAGCTCCCGGCGCGGGCCGCCCTTGACGCTCCCGACGTCCAGGCAGCCCCGGGCCGCACCGCGCCGCTGCACGTCCGCGACGGTGGCCGCGATGTGCGCGGGCGGCACGGCCACCACGGCGAGGTCCACCGGCCCGGGGGGCGGTTCCACGGTGCCGGCGCCCATGGCCGCGGCCGTCTTCGCCTGGGACGCGTCCCGGTCCGCGAGGTGCACCCGCACACCGCGGGCGCTCAGGGCCAGCGCGACGGAGGTGCCGACGAGGCCGGTGCCGATGACGAGTGCGGTGCGCATTACGGAGTGAGGTCCTCGCGGAGTGCGGTGGCCGCGCCGAGGTGCACTCGGTCGACGGCTGCCTTGGTCGGGTCGGTCTCGACAGGAGCGACGATACGCGCCGCGCGCGGCGTCGCGCCCGCGGTGTCCGGTTCCCGGGCGCGCGTCTCCTCCGCGTCGTCCCGCGCCCGTCGCACCGCGCCACGCACCGCCCGCACCGCCATCACCGCTCCTCGTGCTCTGCCGGAACTCCCGGCAGGGGCCCCGCCCCCGGCCTCCGGTCCCGGCCGCGGCGGTCTCGCCGCGGCGCTCCCCGGGGGATCAGAGGTCGACGTCCTTCATCAGCATGCCGACCTCCGGGTTGGTGAGCCGCCGGAGCCAACCGGACTTCTGGTCGCCGAGCGGGATCGAGCCGAACCGGGTCCGCACCAGACGGTCGACGGGGAAGCCCGCCTCCGACAGCATCCGCCGCACGATGTGCTTGCGGCCCTCGTGCAGGGTGACCTCGACCAGGTAGTTCTTGCCGGTGTTCTCCACCACCTTGAAGTGGTCCGCCTTCGCGTAGCCGTCGTCCAGTTTGATGCCGTCCTTGAGCTGCTTGCCCAGGTCCCTCGGGATCGGGCCCTGGATGGCCGCGAGGTAGGTCTTCTGCACGCCGTAGCGGGGGTGGGTGAGCCGGTGGGCCAGCTCTCCGTGGTTGGTGAGCAGGATCAGCCCCTCCGTCTCGGTGTCGAGCCGACCCACGTGGAACAGCCGCGTCTCGCGGTTCTGCACGTAGTCGCCGAGGCACTGCCGTCCCTCCGGGTCCTCCATGGAGGAGACCACGCCGGCGGGCTTGTTCAGGGCGAAGAAGAGGTGCGCCTGGGTGGCGACGGTCAACCCGTCCACCTTGATCTCGTCCTTGGCCGGGTCGACCCGGACGCCCTGCTCCCGCACGATCCGGCCGTTGACCTCGACCCTGGCCCGCTCGATCATCTCCTCGCAGGCCCGGCGGGAGCCCATGCCGGCCCGGGCGAGCACCTTCTGCAACCGCTCGCCCTCCTGGTCGCCGAAGGTCTTCGGGGTCTTCGGACGCGGGGTGTCGTAGCGGGCGCGGTTGCGCTCCTCGATCTGCGCCTCCAGCTCGCGGGGGCGGCTCGGCTCGGTACGCCTGCGCCCGCCGCGCGCGGGCGTGCCCGCACCCTTGGCGGGGCCGCCCCCGCTCTTGGCGGGCCCGCCGGACTTGGCGGGACCTCCCGAGCCCCTGGCCGGCCCGCCGGACTTGGCGGGGCCCCCGCTCTTGGCCGGTCCGCCGGACTTGGTGGGGCCCTGGCCTGACGCGGCGGGCCCGCCGGACTTGGCGGGCCCGCCGGCGCCGCCGGTGCGGTGGCGCCGCTCCTCCGGGCGGGGCCGCCCGGACGAACGCTGCTGCCTGTCGTCGCGGCTGTTGCCCGCGCCCCGGTTGTTCCGGTTGCTGTTACTGCCGCTGCTTCGCATCAAAGTTCCGTCTTAGGTCTGGGAATCGCCGCTGTCGTCTACGTCGAACGACGGCACGCCCTCCCGGCTCTCGCCTTCCACTGCGTCCGCTTCGGGCAGGAAGGGCGCCAACTCCGGCAGCTCGTCCAGGCCGCGCAGCCCCATCCGCTCCAGGAAGTAGTGCGTCGTCACATACAGGATCGCACCTGTTTCGGGTTCGGTGCCCGCCTCCTCCACCAGACCGCGCTGCAGGAGGGTCCGCATCACGCCGTCGCAGTTCACGCCGCGCACCGCGGAGACCCGCGAGCGGCTCACCGGCTGGCGGTAGGCAACGACGGCGAGGGTCTCCAGCGCGGCCTGGGTGAGACGCGCCTGCTGGCCGTCCAGGACGAAGGCCTCGACTGCGTCGGCGTACTGCGCGCGGGCGTAGAAGCGCCATCCTCCGGCCACCAACCGCAGCTCGTACCCCCGGCCCTGCCGGGTGCAGTCGTCCGCGAGCGCGCGGAGCGCCTCCGCAACGGCCCGACACGGGCGCTGGAGCACCTTGGCCAGGTGCGCTTCGGTCGCCGGCTCGTCGACCACCATCAGCACCGCCTCCAGCGCGGGCTTCAGCGGCAGCTCGGCGACCGTGCCGACGTCCGGGGCGTCCGCGCCCTCCCCGACGTCCGGGGCTCCGGCCCGCGGGCCGGGCAGCCCGCCCGCAGCGGGCGGCGCGGCGGGCCCGTCCGGGCCGGCGGGGGGTCCGGCGGGGTGGGTCATGATTCGCTCCGGTGGGTCGGAAGGCCGGCTACGGCGTTCGGGTCGCCGGGACCGGACGCCCCGACGGCCGTCGCGGGATCGGCCGGGGCGGCGCGGTCGAACTCGCCGGTCACCCGCGGCGCGGACTCGGCCGCACCGTTCCAGCGAACCGTGAGCTCACCCAGCGGCTCCTCCTGGTCGAGCAGCACCGCCCGCTCCCGGTAGAGCTCCAGCAGGGCGAGGAAGCGCGCGACGACGGTGAGCGTGTCCCCCGCGTCCTCGGTGAGGACGCGGAACGTCAGTTCACCGCGCTCCCGCAGCCGGGCGACGACCACCTCCGCCTGCTCGCGGACGCTCACCAGGGGTGTGTGGATGTGGTCGACGTAGACCTGCGGGACGGGCTTGGGCTGCATCGCCTTCACCGCCAGCCGCGCGAAGCCCTCCGGCCCGACACTGATCACGACCTCCGGCAGCAGCGCCGCGTGCTGCGGCTCCAGGCCGACTGTCCGCGGAAATCGCCGGGCCTCGCTCGCCCAGCGCTCCGCGAAGATATCCGCGACCCGCTTGTAGGCACGGTACTGGAGCAACCGGGCGAACAGCAGGTCCCGCGCCTCCAGCAGTGCCAGGTCCCCCTCGTCCTCCACCTCGGCGGAGGGCAGCAGGCGGGCGGCCTTCAGGTCGAGCAGGGTCGCCGCGATGACGAGGAACCCGGTCGTTTGGTCCAGGTCCCAGTCCGGCCCCATGGCGCGCAGAGAGGACATGAACTCGTCGGTCACCCGGGAGAGCGCGACCTCCGTCACGTCCAGCTTGTGCTTGGAGATCAACTGGAGCAGCAGGTCGAAGGGGCCCTCGAAGTTGTCCAGCACCACCGTGAACCGGCCGTCGTCGGCCGCGCACGCCTCCTCGGTCGCGGACCGGTCCCCGACCGGGGGCACCTCCCCGGCAGCGCCGGGGGCGGGCGCTCGCGGCTCCTGCGCGGGCGGCGGCCCCGAACCCGGCGCGGTGCCCCTCCCGGCGGCCGGCGCCGGGCCGGGGTCGGGGGCGGGGCCCGGCGGGTCGGGGGCGGGGCCCGGGAAAGCCGGGGGCAGGGGGCCGCGCCCCAGCGCCCTGCGGGGCCGGGGCCCCTGCGCGTGGGCTGCCTCGGTCTCGGTCATCGCGGGGCAGATTACCCCGCTTGCCCCCGGTTCCGGCCCTTCGCCCCGCCCCGGGCGGAACCGGACGTCCGCACGCCGCTGCACTGCGGTGGGCGGGCCGCCGCGGAGCCTCTCCGGGGCGGGGGTGCCTACCGGCCGCGGAGCCGGCGCACCAGGATGCTCGCGTCTCCCCGCGCCTCCAGGTCCGCCAGGACGACCGCGACGGCCTCGCGGACGATCCGGCCGCGGTCCACGGCGAGGCCGTGCTCACCGCGCAGTACCAGCCGGGCGTGCTCCAGGTCCATCAGCTCCTCGGCGGAGACGTAGACGGTGATCTTCTCGTCGTGGCGTTCCCTGCCGCTGGGGCGGCGCGGTGCGGAGCGGCCGCGGCGCGGAGCGGCCGCCGGCTGCCGGGTCCTGGCCGCGGACACCTGCTGCTGGTTCCCGCGCCCGTTGCGTGACTGCGTACCCGGCTCCTGCCCGGGAGCCGTATCCGGGGACGCGCCCGGTGCGCGCGGGGGCTCCTGACGGCCGGTGTGCTCCGCACCGGTCCCCGGAGCGTCGCCGGAGGAGGACGCGTCGTTCGACCCGGAGCCGTCCCGGGGGCCGCCGGGGGCGGGAACCCGGGCGCCGGGTGCCTGGGAGGGCGGCTGCTGCGGCGAGGACGGCTGCACGGCCGCGCCCCCGGTGGTGCGGAACAGTTCGTCGGCTGCCGGAAGACTCACTCGGCGGGGCACCGGGCGAGCACCTCCCTGGCGAGCTGGCGGTAGGCGGCGGCACCGACGGAGTTGGAGGCGTAGGTGGTGATCGGTTCCCCGGCCACGGTGGTCTCGGGGAAGCGGACAGTGCGTCCGATCACCGTGTGGTAGACGTTCTCGTCGAACGCCTCGACCACCCGCGCCAGCACCTCGCGGCTGTGCACGGTGCGCGAGTCGTACATAGTGGCCAGGATACCGTCCAGTTCCAGCTCCGGGTTGAGCCGTTCCTGGACCTTCTCGATGGTCTCGGTGAGCAGCGCGACCCCGCGCAGTGCGAAGAACTCGCACTCCAGGGGCACGATCACCTTGTGCGCCGCGGTGAGGGCGTTGACCGTGAGCAGCCCCAGCGAGGGCTGGCAGTCGATCACGATGAAGTCGTAGTCCGGGAGCAGCGGCTGGAGCGCGCGCTGGAGCGTGGACTCCCGCGCCACCTCGCTCACCAACTGCACCTCGGCGGCGGAGAGGTCGATGTTGCTGGGCAGCAGGTCCATGCCGGCGACGGCCGTCTTCAGCAGCACCTCGTCCGCGGCCATCCCCCGCTCCATGAGCAGGTTGTAGACCGTCAGGTCCAGTTCCATCGGGTTGACCCCGAGCCCCACCGAGAGGGCTCCCTGCGGGTCGAAGTCGACGAGCAGGACCCGCCGTCCGTACTCAGCGAGGGCGGCGCCCAGGTTGATGGTCGAGGTCGTCTTGCCGACCCCGCCCTTCTGGTTGCACATCGCGATGATCTTCGCGGGACCCGGTGGGGAGACCGGTCCCGGGATCGGGAAGTACGGCAGCGTCCGCCCCGTGGGTCCGACCCGCTCCCGGCGCTGCCGAGCGGCGTCGGGGGCCAGCGTGGCGGCGTACTCGGGGTCCGGTTCGAACTCGGCGTCCGGATCGTAGAACTGACCCTCGGGCAGTTCGCCGTACTGCGGGTCCTGGTAGTCGGCGAGGCGGTCGCTCGGACCGTCCTGGCGGCCGCCGGCCGTGGCGTTCACGTGGGGTCCGTCCGTGCTCTGGTGGGCTGTCATGCTCGTGTGGTCCTGGTGGGCGGTGAAGGTGCGGACAGCGACGGAGCCGACGGCCTCGAGACCCGCGGACCCTTGGCCCTGCGCAGGCGCTCCTGGTTGACCACCCCCGGGAGTAAATGTCGACTCATTCACAAGTCGTCTTACCTCCTTGGTGACCAGGAAATTTCTAGACAGGTCAGCGTGCACCATGCCGACGATTGGCGACTCTATGGCGTGCCGGGGCTCCGCAGCAACACAATCCGCCGGAGACGGCACGATGTGTCGGGAAGGGAACATCGGGTTGTCAAGGGTCAAAGGCGCCCCGCTGCAAGCCTCCCGAGGGCCGCGAACAGGTTGAAAGGTGATGTTCCCGGCGGGCCGACGACGGGTTTCGCGGAGCGGTCCGCCGACACACGGCAACTCACCGGCCGGCACCCCGTGCGCGAGGTCCGACCGGTGAGCTGCCGTGGCGCCGATTGACGCAGCCGCTTGACGTCCGGCCCAAACGGCGTCGTGGCGGCTCAGCCGAGGAGGGCGGCCGACTCGGCCAGCGGCAGGCCGTGGGCCTGCGCCACGGGACCGTAGACGACCTGGCCTTCATGGGTGTTGAGGCCAGCGGCCAGCGCGGGGTCCCCGCGCAGCGCCTCCGCCCAGCCGCGGTTCGCCAGCTCGACGATGTACGGGAGCGTGGCGTTCGTGAGGGCGTGGGTCGAGGTGCTCGGGACCGCTCCCGGCATGTTGGCGACGCAGTAGAAGACCGAGCCGTGCACCCGGAACGTCGGTTCCGCGTGGGTGGTGGGTCGGGAGTCCTCGAAGCAGCCGCCTTGATCAATCGCGATGTCGACAAGCACACTTCCCGGCTTCATCCGGGAGACCAGCTCGTTGGTGACCAGCTTCGGCGCCTTGGCGCCGGGGATCAGCACCGCGCCGATGACCAGGTCCGCCTCCAGCACCGCCTTCTCCAACTCGAAGGCGTTGGAGGAGATCGCCCTGACCCGGGTGCCGAAGATCCGGTCCGCCTCGCGGAGCTTGTTGATGTCCTTGTCCAGCAGAGTGACGTGGAAGCCGAGTCCGACCGCGATCTGGGTGGCGTTCCAGCCCGAGACGCCACCGCCGATGACCACCGCACGGGCCGCGTGCACCCCGGGGACGCCTCCCGGCAGCACCCCGCGGCCGCCCGCGGAGCGCATCAGGTGGTACGCGCCCACCTGCGGGGCGATCCGGCCGGCGACCTCGGACATCGGAGCCAGGAGCGGCAGGGCGCGGTGGGCCGACTCGACCGTCTCGTAGGCGATGGCCGTGGTGCCGGACTCCAGCAGCGCGTCGGTGCACTCCCGCGACGCGGCGAGGTGCAGGTAGGTGAAGAGCGTCTGCCCCTTGCGCAGCCGGTGGTACTCCTCGGCGACCGGCTCCTTCACCTTGAGCAGCAGGTCTGCGGTCGCCCACACCTCGTCCGCGGTGTCGAGGACGTCGGCGCCCGCGTCCGCGTACTCCTGGTCGGTGATCGACGAGCCGAGACCGGCCCCGCCTTCGACCTGGACCCGATGGCCGTGGCGCACCAGCTCATGCACTCCGGCCGGGGTGATGGCGACGCGGAACTCGTTGTTCTTGACCTCGCGGGGGATTCCGACCTTCACGTCGATCACGGTCCTTGACTTCGAGGGTGTGGGTGGCCACCGCAGCCGGAGCCCGGTCGTCCGCTCCGGAACGGAGACGGCGCGGGACCCGGCGAACCCCCATGGCCGGCACGGTGGACATTTTCGGTACCGCAGACATTTCCGGTACCGCAGACTTTACGAAAGCATGGAGGATCACCGCGGCCAGACCAGTCTAATGAAGGATCTGCTCGTGTCCAGCCTTACAAAGAGTCGATCTGATGCGATCCGGACATGTGATTCACAGGTCCCCCGAGGGGCTCGCCTCAGCTGTCGGGGAGGAATCGGCTGTTGCCTCCAGCAGTCGTCCGGCCTCCGCCCGATGCGCCACTGCGGTGCCGGTCTCGCCCAGGCGCTCGCAGGTGTCCGCCAGCCGTAACCGCAGCGCTCCCTGCAACCGGAGGTCACCGGCCCGCTCGGCCACCGCGAGCGCGTCGAAGCAGGTGGCCGCCGCCTCCCGGGGCCGGCCCGCGTGCTCCTGCACACGGGCCACCTCGCTCAGCGCCCGGGCCTGCGCCTGCGGCGCCCGCGATCTGCGGTGTGCCGCGGCCGCCGCCCGCCAGGCCCGCAGCGCCTCCCCCCACTGGCCCGCGTAGAGCAGGACCGCCCCCAGACGGCCGTGCAGCCGGGCCGCCCCCTCCACGTCGCCGTGGGTCTGGCAGTGCGACAGCGCCCGGCCGTACCAGTCGGCGGCCCGCGTCCAGTCCTCCAGTTCCGCGTACGTGCCGCCGAGCGAATCCATCGCCCGCACTCTGGCCTGCGGGTCCGGCGCGTCGCCCGCGCGCGACGCCGCGAGCGCGGCCCGGTAGCGGCTCAGCGCCTCCGGCAGCCGCCCGGTACGGGCGTCCAGGTCGCCGAGGTTGAGCAGAGCGGCGGCCCGCTCCCGGTGCAGGCTGCGGCGCTCGGCCACCTCCAGGACCAGTTCATGCAGCCGGTACTGCTCGGGAGCGACGCGTTCCGGCGCCCGGTGCGCGTTCAGCGCACGCGCCAGAGCGGCGATGAACCGGCGCGCCAGCGTATCCAGTTCGCCGTCGAGCACGGCGAGCCGGGCCGCGGCCATCAGCGCCGGGAGCCGGGAGTCGAGCCACCGCGCCGCGTCGGCCGGACCGTCGAAGCGCAGCGACCGCGGCTGCTCGGACAGCTCCCGCCGGGCCTCGCCGCCCTCCGGCTGGGTGACCGCCCAGCAGGAGTGCAGCAGCCGGACCTCGCGCTCCAGCAGCCGGGCCCGCGCCACCCGGGTCTCGGAGGGGCGCTCGGCGGCCTCCACCCGCGCGCGCAGCAGCGGATTCAGGCAGCCCGGTACCCGGTACGCCCCCTCCCCCAGCGGATGCAGCAACCCGAGCCGGGCGAAGTCCTCCAGCATCCGCGCGGCCTCCGGGACCGCGCAACCCGCAAGCGCGGAGAGCAGTGGCGCGTCGACGAAACCGCCCGGCGCCAGGCAGAGCAGCCGCAGGCCCCGTGCGGCTGCCGGGGTCAGCGAACGGTGGGCCAGCCGGAACGCCCGGACCAGGGGGCGGGGCTCGTCGGCGGACTCCGCGAGCCCGCGGACGGCGTCGAGGACGGAGGACTGCGGGTGGGCGGCCAGCCAGCCTCCGGCCAGAGCCAGAGCGGCGGGGTGGTGACCGCAGCTCTCCGCGAGCGACTCGGCCGCCCGAGGGTCCACGGTGATCCGGATCTCGCTCCCCGCGCGCCGGGCCAGCAGGCGCACCGCGGCCGCCGGGTCGAGGGCGCCCAGCGTGCACGGCCGCACCTCCGGCACGCCGGTGAGCGGGCCCTGGCCGGTGGCCACGACCAGGCAGTTGCGGGTCTCGGGCAGCAGTTCGGCCAGTTGCTCCGCGGAGGCCACGTCGTCGAGGAGCAGAATCGTGCGCCGGCGCTCCAGCGCGGTGCGCAGGGCGTCGGTGAGCTCCTCCTCGCCCGCGCCGGCCGGCCCGGGGACGCCGAGGCCGTCCAGCAGATCCCGGGCGGCGCGTCCGATCGGGACCGGGGTGCCGTCCGGGTCGGTCAGGGTGGCGCGCAGGACGCCATCCCGGTAGCCCTCCGCCAGTTGCCGCACGCACTCCTCGGCGAGCGCGCTCCGGCCCGAACCCGGCTGCCCGGCGATCAGCAGCACCCGGGACCGCGGCACCGACCTGCCCGCGAGGGTGTCCAGGCCGACGCGTTCGAGATCGGCGCGCAGCTCCTCCAGCTCACGCTCGCGGCCGAGAAGGTTACGGTCGCCGACGGTCGCCGACGGGTCGCTGCTCTGCACCGCCTGATCAGTCACAGACCGAGACTAAGGGCTGCGTCCCGTTCCGCCGTGGATCAGCACGCCACATCGTGCCCGGCCGCGTCCCGCCGGGGACTCGCCCCCGCGGGGCGGGTCACCGCTGCGCGGTGCCGCCTGCCGCCTCGGGGGTGAAGGGACGCGCCGGCCAGGGGGCGTCCGCCGGGCGCAGCGCGCCGGGGCCGCCCGTCCGGGACCGGGCTGCGGTCAGCGCGAGCACGCCGACGGCCAGGGAGTTGTTGTGCAGCTCCCCGGCGAGCACTCCGTCCACCAGCTCGCCCAGCGGGACCCGGGCGATCTCCATGTCGGCCTCCTCCTCGGAGACCTCGAAGCGGTCGCCCTCGGCGTCGGAGAGGCCGGTGGCAAGGAAGATCCGCACCGCCTCGTCGCAACCGCCCGCGGTGGGGTAGACGTCGGTGAGGACCCGCCAGTCGGCGGCCTTCACGTGCGCCTCCTCGTAGAGCTCGCGCTCCGCGGCGGGCAGCGGGTGCTCACCGGGCACGTCCAGCAGCCCAGCGGGGATCTCCCACAGCCGGTGCCGCACCGGGTGCCGGTACTGCTTGAGGACCAGCACCCGGTCCTGCTCGTCCAGGGCCAGCACCGCGACCGATCCCGGGTGCACCTGGTAGTCGCGGCGGACGACCGAACCGTCCGGCATCTCGACGTCGTCGGTGCGCACGCTGGTCTTGTTGCCGGTGAACGGGGTGTCCGTGCGGACCACGCGCCATTCCTGCGGGGTGTCGCTCAGCGGTCCGGTCATGGTTCAGGCCTCCTGCTGCCGCTCGACGGCGGCCTTGACGAGTCCGGCGAAGAGCGGGTGCGGTCGGGTGGGGCGGGAGCGCAGCTCCGGGTGGGCCTGGGTGGCCACCAGGTAGGGGTGCGTCTCGCGCGGGTACTCCACGTACTCGACGAGCTTGTTGTCGGGCGAGGTACCGCAGAACACGAGTCCGGCCTTCTTCTCCAGCTCCCCGCGGTAGGCGTTGTTGACCTCGTAGCGGTGCCGGTGACGCTCCTCGACGTACGGCTCGCCGCCGTAGACCTCGCGGACCAGGGAGTCCTCGGCGAGCTTCGCCGGGTACATGCCCAGCCGCATGGTGCCACCCATGTCCCCGTCGCCCGCGACGATGTCCAGTTGCTCGGCCATGGTGGACACCACCGGGTCGGCCGTGGCCCGGTCGAACTCGGTGGAGTTGGCGCCCTCGATGCCCAGCAGGTTGCGGGCGGCCTCGATGACGATGCACTGGAGACCCAGGCAGAGGCCCAGGAGCGGGACGCGGTTCTCCCGCGCGTACGTGATGGCCGCGACCTTGCCGTCCACGCCACGCTCGCCGAAGCCGCCGGGGATGCAGACCGCGTCCGCGTCACCGAGCTGCTCGGCCGCGCCGCCGGGGGTGCGGCAGTCGTCGGAGGTGACCCACTTGATCCGCACCCGGGTGCGGTTGGCGAAACCGCCGGCCCTGATGGCCTCGGTCACGGAGAGGTAGGCGTCGGGAAGGTCGATGTACTTGCCGACGAGCGCGACCGTCACCTCGTGGTCGGGCCGGTGCACCCGGCCGAGGAGATCGTCCCACTGCGTCCAGTCCACGTCGCGGAAGGGCAGGTCCAGCTTGCGCACCACGTAGGCGTCCAGACCCTCGGCATGCAGCACCTTGGGGATGTCGTAGATCGACTTCGCATCGATCGCCGCCACCACGGCCGCGTCGTCGACGTCGCACATCAGGGAGATCTTGCGCTTGATCGCGGTGGGCACCTCCCGGTCGGCCCGCAGGACGATGGCGTCGGGCTGGATGCCGATGCTGCGCAGCGCGGAGACCGAGTGCTGCGTCGGCTTGGTCTTCAGCTCGCCGGAAGGGCCGATGTAGGGCAGCAGGGAGATGTGCACCACGAAGACGTTGTCCCGGCCGACTTCGTGCCGTACCTGCCGCACCGCCTCCAGGAAGGGCAGCGACTCGATGTCCCCGACGGTGCCGCCCACCTCGGTAATGACCACGTCGACGTCGTCGGTCGCCATCCGGCGGATGCGGTGCTTGATCTCATTGGTGATGTGCGGGATGACCTGCACGGTGTCGCCCAGGTACTCGCCGCGCCGCTCCTTGGCAATGACCGTGGAGTAGACCTGGCCGGTGGTGACGTTGGCGGAGCCGTCCAGGTCGACGTCGAGGAAGCGCTCGTAGTGCCCGATGTCGAGGTCGGTCTCGGCGCCGTCGTTGGTGACGAAGACCTCGCCGTGCTGGAACGGGTTCATGGTGCCCGGGTCCACGTTCAGGTACGGGTCGAGCTTCTGCATCGTCACCCGCAGGCCCCGGGCCTTCAGCAGTGCCCCGAGGCTGGAGGCGGTCAGCCCCTTGCCGAGCGAGGAGGCCACACCCCCGGTGACGAAGAGGTGCTTGGTCGTCATGGACTTCGGCGGCATGGCCAAGAGGGGGCTCCCGTGGTCGCGAGGTGGTTGAGCTCCGCACCCCGTACCGTGTTGAGTGGGGTGTCGTCGCTGCGGTTCGGGGGATTTCGCCCTCCGCTCCACGGGCTACCAGGGTATCAGCCGGTCGGAGGGAGGCTGCGCGTCCGTGTACGGACCTCGCCGACGGTCAATGGCTCAACGATGTCACGTCGGCGACCGCGGCGGCCTATCGTAGCCACCGAGCGGATCACTGCTTCCGCGACGTAACCTGCCCGGAGGATCGTCCGGGCAGAACTGGCAATTTTGGAACGAACGTCCCGCGGGGCGTCACCGCTGTTCGACTGGAGATGCTCGTGGCCGGGCGCATCGAGGATTACGCACTCATCGGGGACATGCAGACCGCAGCCCTGATCTGCAGGGACGGTACGGCCAACTGGCTGTGTCTACCCCGCTTCGACTCCCACGCGGTCTTCGCGGGCCTGCTGGGAACCGAGGAGCACGGCTTCTGGCGGCTTGCTCCCGCACCCTCCGACGGCGATGCGCCGAAGCACGCCGACCGCCGCCGCTACCGCGGGGACTCGCTCGTCCTGGAGTCCGAGTGGGACACGCGGCGCGGGACGGTGCGGATCACCGACTTCATGCCGCCGCGCGACGGCGCGCCGCAGCTGATCCGCATCGTCGAGGGGATCAGCGGCCGGGTGCCGATGCGCTCCTCGTTGCGGATGCGGTTCAGCTACGGCTGGGTGGTGCCGTGGGTGCACAAGGTGGAGGACCGCACGGTCGCCGTCGCCGGGCCCGACTCGGTCTGGTTCGACACCGATGTCGCCACCTACGGCGAGGACCTGACGACCTATGCCGACTTCACCGTCGCCCCCGGCGACCGGATCGCCTTCACCATCAGCTGGCAGCCCTCCCACAAGGACGCGCCGCCGCGCCCCGATCCGGAGGTCGCGCTGGAGGCGACCGAGGCCTTCTGGCAGGAGTGGGTGGACCACTGCACCTACCACGGCCCCTACCGGGAGGCGGTGGTCCGCTCGCTGATCACCCTCAAGGCCCTCACCTATGCCCCGACCGGCGGCATCGTCGCGGCCCCCACCACCTCGCTGCCCGAGGAGATCGGCGGCAGCCGGAACTGGGACTACCGCTTCACCTGGCTGCGGGACGCCGCCATCACGCTGTCCTCGCTGCTGCGGACCGGGTACCACGAAGAGGCCCGCGCCTGGCGGGAGTGGCTGCTGCGCGCGGTGGCGGGCGACCCGGAGAACCTCCAGATCATGTACGGGATCGCCGGCGAGCGGGAGCTGGGCGAGACGGAGCTGACCTGGCTGCCCGGATACGAGAACTCCGGGCCGGTCCGGGTCGGCAACGGCGCCGCCGGGCAGTTGCAGCTCGACGTGTACGGCGAGGTGACCGAGGCGCTGCACCTGGCGCACATGACCGGCCTGGCCCGCAACGACTACGCCAGCCTCCTCCAGCTGAAACTGATCGGCTACCTGGAGGACCACTGGGACGAGCCGGACGAGGGCATCTGGGAGGTCCGCGGCCCGCGGCGGCACTTCGTGCACTCCAAGGTGATGGCCTGGGTCGCGGTGGACCGCACCGTCAAACTGATCGAGTCCGGTGAGGTGGACGGCCCGCTGGACCGCTGGCGGGACCTGCGCGACGAGATCCACCGGGACGTCTGCGAGAAGGGCTACGACAAGGAGCGCAACACCTTCACCCAGTCCTACGGTTCCCAGGAACTCGACGCCTCGCTGCTGCTCATCCCGCAGATGGGCTTCCTCCCGCCGGACGACAAGCGGGTCATCGGCACCGTCGAGGCGATCCAGCGCGAGCTGTCCACCGAGGACGGTTTCGTGCTGCGCTACCCGACCAGCGCCGGCAACACGCCCGGCGTGGACGGCCTGGAGGGCGAGGAGGGCGCGTTCCTGGCCTGCTCGTTCTGGATGGCGGACGACCTGGCGATGATCGGCCGGGTCGACGAGGCCCGCACCCTGTTCGAGAAGCTGCTGGCGTTGCGGAACGACCTCGGGCTGCTCGCCGAGGAGTGGGACCCGCGCCTCCAGCGCCAGGTGGGCAACTTCCCGCAGGCTTTCAGCCACGTGCCGCTGATCGACACCGCCCTGCGCCTGACCACTTCCGGCGCCTACGGCGGCTGACCGCCCGTCGCCCGCAGGCCGCGCACACCGAAGCACCGGCGCCGTCCGCCCCGTCCCGCCCACCCGCGGGGCCGGGCGGGCGGCGCCGTCGCGGTGATCAGTCGGAAGGGGCGGCCCGGGACCAGGTTAGGTGTGCGCTCCATCGAATAGGCTCGACCGGGCACGGAGTGCGGAGAGCGCTCTCACCACGGGGACTGCACGGTGCCGGGTGGCAGCGGTAGCGTCGGTCTCCCCCTGACGAAGGAGTTTCGACGTGCACGGTCCCCGCCCCACGCTTGAGGCGGTCGCCGCCCACGCGGGAGTGTCCCGCGCGACCGTCTCCCGCGTGGTCAACGGCGGAGCCGGGGTGCGCCAGGAGGTGTGCGACCGGGTGCGGCGCTCGGTGGCAGAGCTGGGCTACGAGCCGAACCGGGCGGCCCGCTCCCTGGTCACCCGCCGCACCGGCGCGGTGGCCGTGGTGATCGCCGAGCCGGAGGCCCGGGTGTTCGCCGACCCGTTCTTCTCCCAGCAGTTGCGCGGCATCAGCCGGGAGCTGGCCCGCCACGACATCCAGCTCCTCCTGCTGCTGTCCGAGCAGCGCGCGGACCACGAGCGGGTGGGCCGTTACCTGTCCGGCGGGCACGTCGACGGCGCGCTGATGTTCTCCCTGCACCTGGACGACCCACTGCCCGCGATGGCGACGGCCTCCGCCCTGCCGACCGTCTTCGGGGGCCGGCCCGGCTGGCCGGGCGCCGTCGGGGACACCGAGCTGCTGTATGTGGACACCGACAACCGCGGTGGTGCCCGTGCCGCCGTCCAGCACCTGCTGGAGCGGGGCAGGCGCCGGATCGGTGTGATCACCGGCCCCCTCGACCAGACCTCCGCCGTGGACCGGCTGGCCGGCTACCGGGAGGTTCTGGAACCGTACGGGAACGACCCGGCGCTCGTCGTGCACGGCGACTTCACCGCCGAGGGCGGGGAGCGGGCCATGGGTGAGCTGATGGACCGGGTGCCCGACCTGGACGCGGTCTTCGCCGGCAGCGACCTCATGGCCTCCGGTGCGCTGCGGACCCTGCGCGAGCGCGGCCTGCGGGTCCCCCAGGACGTCGCCGTGGTCGGCTTCGACGACCTGGAGCCGGCGGCCTGGGCGGACCCCGCGCTGACCACGGTCCGCCAGGACGTGCAGGAGATGGGCGGCATGATGGCGGATCTCCTGCTGCGCCGCCTCGCCGTGGTCGGCGACGGCAGCGGGCTGGCGCCGGTGGTCACCCCGGCGGAGCTGGTCGTCCGCGACTCGACCTGACCGGGCCCCGCGGGCGGTCCCCGGCGGCCCGGACGGCCGGGACGTGTGCCGCGCGGCACGGGGAGGGCCGGCCGGACGTGGCCGGGATCAGCTCCCGGCCGGCGTCAGTTCGTCGTAGACGCTGAGTACCTGGGTGACCGTGCGCTCCTCGGTGGGCCACGTGGCCGCCTGGGCGAGACCAGCCGCCACGAGCCGGACCCGGCGGGCCGGGTCGGTGAGCAGCGTCCGCACGGCGTCCGCCAGGGCGTCGGAGTCGCCGTACGGCACGAGGAACGCGGCTTCCCCGAGCAGCTCGTGCGGTCCGGCCGAGGCCGCGGCGACGAGCGGCACGCCCGCGTGCAGCGCCACCTGGGCGAGCGGGGAACGGGCCTCCCCGTACGCGGTGAGCAGGACCAGGTCGGCGGCCGGCAGTAGCCTGGCCACGTCCGAGCGGCAGCCGAGCAGCCGTACCGGCAGCTCCTCCTCGTCGATTCGGCGCTGGAGCGCGGTCCGCTCGGTGCCGTCCCCGGCGACCACCACCAGGGGCAGCGGGTCCAGGTGCCGCCAGGACCGGGCGGCGGTAAGCAGGGTGCGCCGGCCCCTCCCGGGTTCCAGGCACCCCGCGGTGAGGACCAGCGGCCGGCCGGCGGCGCCCAGCTCGGCGCGCACCTTCTGCCGCTCGTCCTCCTCCGCGGCCTGAGGGGCGCCGGGCTCCGCGGACTCGCGCGGTGCGGGCAGCGCCACCGGCGCCAGCCGGGCGTCCCGCGCGCCGTGCCGGCGGGCGCGCTCGACCAACTCGGAGCTGGCCCCGAGGACGACCCGGGCCGCCCGGGCCACCCGGCGCTCCAGCAGAGCTGCCAGCCGGGCGCGCCCGCCGGGGGCGTGCGCCCTGGCGTGCCAGGTGACGACGAGCGGGACCCGGCGGCGGCCGGTGAGCACCAGGGTGGCCAGCACGCCGGCCCGGACACCGTGGGCATGCACCAAGTCGGCGTCCGCGCAGCGGGCGCGGAGCTCGGCCAGCGCCCCCGTCTCGGTCCGGGCCTGGAGCGGGGCGAACCGGGCGCCGACGCCGGTGAAGTCGTGGGCGGGTCCGGTCTCCGCGGGAGCGCAGACCGTCACCCGCACGCCCCGGGCGACGAGCCCGGCGGCCAGCGAACGGACGTGGGCGGCCGGGCCGGGGTTGCCGCTGCCGAGGATCTGAACCGTGTGCAGCGGAGTCCGGCCGTGCGGGGACGGTGACGGTTGGCTGCTGCTCGGCACGGAATGCTCCTCGGACTCGGGCGGGTGTGCGGGACGCGTCCCCTGGGGCCGCACCGCCCAGGATGCCAGCCGCCGGAGGGCGTGCGGCCCCGGGGCACCGGCCGGTGGGCCGCTGTGCGGGGCCGCCCCGCACGCATTCACCCTTCCGGGTGAACAACAGGATGCTGCCTGACGCCACCCGCCGACGCCGCTGCCCGCCGGGGGGAGGAAGAGAGGCCGCGGGTGGCGCGGAGTGGGGGCCGCGGGCCGGTCAGCCGTCCGCCCGTGCCGCCGCCAGCAGCTCCTCGGCGTGCGCCCTGGCGAGCTGCGAGTCCTGTCCGGCGAGCATCCGGGACAGCTCCCGCACCCGTGCCTCGCCGGTCAGCGCCTGCACCCCACTGCGGGTCACCGAACCGTCGTCGGTCTTCTCCACCAGCAGGTGGCGGTCGGCGAAGGCAGCGACCTGCGGGAGATGGGTGACCACCACGACCTGGGCCGACCTCGCCAGCCTGGCGAGTCGGCGGCCCACCTCGACCGCGGCCCGGCCGCCGACCCCGGCGTCCACCTCGTCGAAGAGGTACGTGGGCACCGGGTCGGTCCCGGCGAAGACCACCTCCACGGCCAGCATCACCCGCGACAGCTCGCCCCCGGAGGCGCCCTTCGCGATCGGCCGGGCCGGGGCACCGGGGTGCGGGGCGAGGAGCAGTTCCACCTCGTCCACGCCGTGCGGGCCGTAGGCGACGGAACGGCCCCCGATGTCCAGGCCCGCGTCGGCGCCGGACGCCTCGTGCTGCTTCACCGCGAAGGTGACCCGGGCGTGCGGCATCGCGAGCTCGCCCAGCTCGGCGGTGACCGCCTCGGCGAACCGCTCGGCGGCCTCCGTCCTGGCCTCGGTGAGGGCGGTCGCCAGCACGCCCAGTTCCGCACGGAGCGCGTCACGTTCGGTGGTCAGGGCGCCGATGCGGTCGTCGTCGCCCTCCAGCTCCTCAAGCCGGGCCCCGCTCTGCTCCGACCAGTCGAGCACCTCGGCGATGTCCTCGCCGTACTTGCGCGTGAGGTGGGTCAGTTGGGCGCGGCGCTCCTCGACGGCCGCGAGCCGCAGCGGGTCGGCGTCCAGGTTGTCGGCGTAGCCCGCGAGTTCGCCGCCCACGTCCCCGAGCAGGATGTGCACCTCGCCGAGCCGGTCGGCGAGGTGCGCCAGCGCGCCGTCGTGAGAGCGGACGGCCTCCAGAGCCCGGTGCGCGCCCGCGACCAGGGTGGCGGCGTCCACGCTCTCCAGATCGGCGGGGTCTCCGGCCAACGCGGCGTGCGCGGTGGTGGCCGCGGCGGCGAGCGCCTCCGCGTGGCCGAGCCGGTCGGCCTCGGCGGCCAGTCCGACGTCCTCCCCGGCCCGGGGCTCGACTTCCGCGATCTCCTCCAGGCCGAACCGCAGCAGGTCGGCCTCCTGCGCCCGCTCCTTCGCCCGCACGGTCATCTCGTCGAGTTCCGCGACCAGCGCGCGCAGTCGCCGGTATGCCTCGGTGTAGGCGGCGAGCGGCTTCGACACCGCCCGGCCCGCGTACCGGTCCAGCGCCTGCCGCTGCCGGGCGGGGCGCAGCAGGCCCTGCTGGTCGGTCTGGCCGTGCACGGCGACCAGGTCGTCGCTGAGCTCGGCGAGCAGCCCGACGGGTGCGGCGCGGCCGCCGACGTGGGCACGGGAGCGCCCCTCGGCGGACACCGTCCGGCTGATCAGCAGCACGCCCTCGTCCAGTTCGGCGCCCGCCTCGACGGCCCGCACCGCGGCGGGAGCGTCCGGTGCGACCGCGATCCGTCCCTCCACGACGGCGGACCGGGCGCCGGCCCGCACCAGGGCGGCGTCCGCCCTGCCACCGAGCAGCAGGCCGAGGCTGGTCACGACCATCGTCTTGCCCGCGCCCGTCTCACCGGTCACCGCGGTGAAGCCGGGGGACAACTCGAAAGCGGCGTCCTCGATCACGCCCAGGGCTTGAATCCGCATCTCCTCCAACACGGATACGACCATACGAGGTTATCGGCCCCCTCCCTACTCCGGGCCTCCCGCACCGAGTGACGTCACGGTCACCCGGAGTGCGGGAGGGCGGTCGCGGCCTTCCTGCGTCCCCTGCCTCCCCCGCCCCACCGGGGTCGCGGGAGGGGGACGGCGGCGGCTCGCGCGCGCGGACGTTCGCGCAGCTCCGATCGCGTGGCGCGCTGTCCCGGCGACTGCGGGCCTCAGTGCGGCGCGCCCCGCCAGCCGGTGACGGGCAGGGCGAACTTCGCCACCAGCCGGTCGGTGAAGGAGGCATGGTGCAGCCGGGCGAGTCGGACCGGGACCGCACCGCGCCTGACCTCCACCCGCGCCCCGGCCGGCAGCTCCACCGAGCGCCGCCCGTCGCACCACAGGACGCCGTTGGGGGTTTGCGGCTGCACCTCCACCGCGAGCACCGAGTCCGGCGCGGTCACCAGCGGTTTCGCGAAGAGCGCGTGGGCGCTGATCGGCACCATCAGCAGCGCCTCCACCTCGGGCCACACCACCGGGCCGCCCGCGGAAAAGGCGTACGCGGTGGAGCCGGTGGGAGTGGCGCAGACCACGCCGTCGCCCCCGAAGGCCGAGACCGGTCGGCCGTCGACCTCGGTCACCACCTCCAGCATCCGCTCCCGGGCCGCCTTCTCGACCGAGGCCTCGTTCAGCGCCCAGTCGGTGTGCAGCGGCTCGCCGTCCACCCCTCCGTTGCGGACGAGGACGTCGAGCGTCATCCGCTCCTCCACCTCGTAGTCCTGCCGCACCACACGGTGGACGACCTTCTCCAGGTCGTCGCGCTCGGCCTCGGCGAGGAAGCCGACCCGGCCCAGGTTGACGCCGAGCATCGGCACCCCGGAGGCGCGGGCGAACTCCGCGCCGCGCAGCAGGGTGCCGTCGCCGCCCAGCACCACCAGCAGCTCGCAGCCGCGCAGGATGTGCGGACCGGTCGGCACCACCTCGACCGAGTCGGGCAGCGGCAGGTCGCGGGCCTCCTCGGTGAGGACCCGCACGCCGATGCCGTTGCGCAGGAAGCCCTGCACGACCAGCTCCGCGCTGCGGACGGCGGCCGGACGGCCGGTGTGCGCGAGGAGGAAGACGGTTCGTTCGCTGTTCCCGGTGGTCACTGGGGTCCCTCCGCCACGGCACGGTCGACGTCCGCCGGGTCGAGTGCGGGTGCCCCGGCGCGCAGCCACAGGAAGTACTCGACGTTCCCCGAGGGACCGGGCAGCGGGCTGGCCGTCACCCCGCGCACGCCGAGTCCGTGGCTCGCGGCGCGGTCCGCGACGGTCCGCACCGCCTCGGCGCGCAGCTCCGCGCTGCGTACCACTCCCCCGCTGCCCAGTCTCTCCCGACCCACTTCGAACTGCGGTTTGACCATCAGCACCAGGTCCGCGTCCGGGGTGCAGCAGCGCACCAGCGCCGGGAGCACCAGGCCGAGGGGGATGAACGAGAGGTCGCCCACGACGAGTTCCACCAGCTCCCCGCCCAGCGTGTCGGCTGTCAGTTCCCGCACGTTGGTACGGTCCCTGACGGTGACCCGTTCATCGCCGCGGAGCTGCCAGGCGAGCTGCCCGTAGCCGACGTCGGCGGCGACCACGTGCCGGGCGCCGGCGCGCAGCAGCACGTCGGTGAAGCCGCCGGTGGAGGCGCCCGCGTCGAGAGCGCGGCGGCCCTCGACGGCGAGACCGAGCGGAGTGAAGGCGTTGAGGGCGCCGGCCAGTTTGTGCCCGCCGCGCGAGACGTAGTCCGGATCGTCCGCGTCCTCGAGCACCACGATCGGGGCACTCGTCTCGACCTGGGTGGCGGACTTCGCGGCGGTGTTCCCGCGCACCGTGACGCGGCCGGCGGCGATCAGGGTGCCGGCGTGTTCGCGCGAGCGGGCCAGTCTGCGGCGCACCAGCTCGGTGTCGAGCCGGCTGCGTCGGGGTCGTGCTCCTGCCACCTTGGGTTCAGCTCCCGGAGTCGTGCTGGTCGAGCGCGGTGAGCGTGTCGCGCAGACCGCGGTGCACATCCTCGTACACCTCCAGGTGGCCGGGCACGGCGAGGTGGCCGGTATCGGCCAGCCTCCGCAGCGCCGTGTCCACCCCGGAGTGCGCGGTGGGCCGAATCCCGACGCCGAGCGGCCGCGGCGTGCCGTCGTCCGACTGCTCCGGAGCGCCCTGCTCGGGCGGCTGCCGCGGTTCCGCCGGCTCCTCGGCGGATGCTGCCTGGTCCATGGGACCGACGCTACACGGCCACCCGCCGCCGGGCCGCCGGTACGACCAGCGGTGTCCCGCTTTCCGGGTCCTCGATCACCTGGCAGCGCAGTCCGAAGACCTCCTCGACCAGGGGAGCGGTGACGATCTCCGCCGGGGCGCCCCGGGCGACGATCCGCCCCTCGCGCATGGCGATCAGGTGGGTGGCGTAGCGGGCCGCGTGGTTGAGGTCGTGCAGGACGGCGACCATGGTGCGGCCCTGCTCCTCGTGCAGCCTGGCGCACAGGTCCAGCACGTCGATCTGGTGCTGGATGTCCAGGAAGGTGGTGGGCTCGTCGAGCAGCAGCAACCGGGTCTGCTGGGCGATGGCCATCGCGATCCACACCCGCTGGCGCTGCCCGCCGGACAGCTCGTCCACGAACCGGTCGCCGAGGTCGGCGACACCGGTCGCGGCCATCGACTCCTGCACCACCCGCTCGTCCTCGCCGGACCACTGGCGCAGCAGCCCCTGGTGCGGGTAGCGGCCGCGGGCCACCAGGTCGGCGACGGTGATGCCGTCGGGTGCCAGGGAGGACTGCGGGAGCAGGCCGAGGGTGCGGGCGACCTGCTTGGCGGGCGTGCGGTGGATGTCGCCGCCCTCCAGCAGCACCGTCCCCTCCTTCGGGCGCAGCATCCGGGAGAGCGCCCGAAGGAGGGTCGACTTGCCGCAGGCGTTCGGACCGACGATGACAGTGAAGGAGTCGTCGGGAATGGCGACGCTGAGTTCCTCGGCGATGGTGCGCCGGTCGTAGGCGAGGGTCAGGCCCTCGGCGCGCAGCCCGGCGCCGTCAACGCCCCGCCCGTCCCGGGGGCCCGGGCCGCGTCCGACCTGGTCGTTCCCGGGCTTTCGGAGGCCGTCCGCAGCGGAGTGGCTCATGTCCTCGGTCCCGTCCCTCGATGTGTGCCGCATGTCAGATCCGTCCCGTCCTGCGTTCGGTGGCCAGCAGCCACACCAGGTAGCAGCCCCCGAGCACGCCGGTGACCACACCGACCGGCAGGACGCTGCCGGTGAAGGCGCGCTGCGCCAGCCAGTCCGCGGTGACCAGCAGCGCGGCGCCCGTGCACAGCGCGGGCAGCAGGTTGGGCCCGGGGGCGCGGGTGAGCCGCCGGGCGAGCTGCGGCGCGGTCAGCGCGACGAACGAGACCGGGCCGGCGGCCGCTGCGGCGAACGCCGCCAGCAGGACGGCGGCGGCGAGCAGCGTCAGCCGCACGTGCTCCACGCGCACGCCGAGGGCGTACGAGGCGTCCTCACCCATCTCCATCATGCGCAGCGCGCGGGCGCAGCCGAGGAAGACCACCGGCAGCAGTACCGTCAGCGCCCCCAGCAGGGGGAGGGCGTCGTCCCACCCCCTGCCGTCCAGGCTGCCGGTGATCCACAGCACCGCGCGGCCGGCCTCGATGATGTCGCCGCGGGTGAGCAGGTAGCCGTTGACACCGGTGAGGATGGCGGCGAGACCGATGCCGGTCAGGATCAGCCGGTAGCCGTGCAGGCCGCCGCGCCAGGCGAGGACGTAGACCGCGAGACCGGTGAGGACGCCGCCCGCGAGCGCGCCGCAGGCGAGGGCCAGGCTGTTCCCGCCGAGCAGGACGATCACCAGCAGCGCGCCGGTGGCGGAGCCGTGGGTGAAACCGAGGATGTCCGGGCTGGCCAGCGGGTTGCGCACCAGCGACTGGAAGACCGCCCCGGACAGGCCCAGGGCCGCACCGACCAGCAGGGCGGTGACGGCGCGCGGCAGCCGGAGCTCGCGCACGATGAAGTCGTTCGCCGGCTCGCCGGCGCCCGCCAGCGAGCGCAGCACGTCGGGTACGGCGATCGGGTAGTCCCCGGTGCCGAGGGCGAGCACCGCCATCGCGAGGGCGGCGCAGGCCAGCAGCGCTCCCACGAGGAAGGGCCGCGGGTGCAGGCGGAGCGAGACACCGCCCGTCCGGATCACACTCATGCCGCTGCCATCCTGCGTCGCCGTACGAAATAGAGGAACACGGGTCCGCCGAGGACGGCGGTGACGATGCCGACCTGGAGTTCGCCCGGCCTGGCGAGCAGCCTGCCGAGCACGTCGGCGCCGAGGAGCAGCACCGGCGCCAGCACGGCGCAGTAGGGCAGCATCCAGCGCAGGTCGGGACCGGTCAGCGAGCGCACCAGGTGCGGCACCATCAGCCCTACGAAGACGATCGGCCCGCAGGCCGCGGTCGCGGCCCCGCACAACAGCGTCACCGCGAGAACGGCTCCCCTCCGGGTGCGCGCCGGGTCGGCCCCCAGCGAACGTGCGGAGTCGTCGCCCAGCGCCATCGCGTTGAGGGGCCGGGCCAGGGCGAGCGCCACGAACAGACCGGTCAGCACGAAGGGCAGCAGCTTGCCCACCGTGGCGAACTCGGCGCTGGCCAGTGAGCCGACGGTCCAGAACCGCATCCGGTCCAGGGAAGCCTTGTCCAGCAGTTGCACGGCGTTGACGTAGGAGAACAGGGCTGCGTTGAGCGCGGTCCCGGCCAGGGCGAGCCGGGCGGGGGTGGCGCCGCGTCCGCCACCGACCGCGTAGACCAGCACCGAGACGGTCGCGGCGCCGGCGAAGGCGAACCAGACGTAGCCGGCGAAGTCGGTGACCCCGAGGAAGGAGATCGCGGAGACGACCGCGGCGGCGGCCCCGGCGTTGATGCCGAGCAGGCCCGGGTCCGCCAGCGGGTTGCGGGTCAGCGCCTGCATCACGCCGCCGGCCAGGCCGAGCGCGCACCCCGCCAACAGGCCGAGATACGTCCGGGGCAGCCGCATCTCGTGCACCACGGTCCAGGTGGCGGAGGTGCTGTCGGTCAGCCCGCTCCACGCCTCGGCGAGCGTCATCGGCTTCGCGCCGACCGCGATGCTCAGCGCCACGACAAGCAGCAGCGCCACCAGTGCGGCGAGCAGCCCGACGGCGCGGAGGGCGTACCGTCCGGCCGTCCGTTCCGGATCGGGCGGCCCTACGGCCACCGGCCCCGGCTTCTGCCGGGTCTTCAACAGGGGCACGGACTCTGCTCCACTCGGGGACGTGCGGAGACGGGACTCCGGCTGCCGGACAACAGCTTTGGTTAGGTTAACCTAACTGCGAGGCGGGCTCACAGGCCCCCGCCGTACCGCCACAGCCGAAGCCGAACACCAGTGGAAGAAGGCACCGTTATGTCGCACCTCGGAAGTTTCCGTCTCAGCCGCCGCGGAGTGCTCGCAGCCGGCGGCGCCCTCGGACTGGGCGCTCTGGTCACCGCCTGCGGCGGCGAGGACGGCGGCTCGGACGGCGCGGACAGCGGGAGCGGGAGCGGCGAAGACTCCTGGTCGTTCACGGACGACCGGGGTGAGAAGGTCACGGCGGACGCACGCCCGGAGCGCGTCGTGGCCTTCACCGGTACCGCCGCCGCGCTGCACGACTTCGGACTGGACGACGAACTGGTCGGCGTCTTCGGCGAGACGAAGCAGAAGAACGGCGAGCCGGACCCGACCGCGGGCGAACTCGACGTGGACAAGGTCGAGGTCATCGGCAACGTCTGGGGCGAGTTCAGCGTGGAGAAGTACGCCGCCCTGAAGCCGGACCTGCTGGTCACCCACATGTACGACCCGGACGCGTACTGGTACGTGCCCGACGAGAGCAAGGACAAGATACTCGAGCTCGCACCGAGCGTCCTGATCACCACCGGCCGGGTGCCGATGACCGAACCGATCAAGCGCTACGCCGAGCTCGCCGAGTCGCTCGGTGCGGACCTCGGCGCCAAGAAGGTCACGGACGCCAAGGCCCGCTTCGAAGCCGCCGCCGAGACGCTGCGCAGGACCGCCAAGTCGGCGGGCCTGCGAGTGCTCGCGGCCTCCGGTGCGGCGGATACCTTCTACGTCTCCAACCCCGAGATCTCCGGCGACCTGATGTACTTCAAGAAACTCGGCGTCGACATCGTCGTTCCCGACAACACCGACGAGGGCGGCTACTTCGAGAGCCTGAGCTGGGAGAACGCGGACAAGTACGAAGCCGACCTGATCATCCTGGACAACCGGACCACCAGCCTCCAGCCGAAGGACCTCACCTCCAAGCCGTCCTGGTCCGACCTGCCGGCCGTCAAGGCGTCCCAGGTGGCCACCTGGGACGCGGTCCCGCGGTTCTCGTACCTGGGCGCCGCACCGCTGCTGGAGAACCTGGCCAAGGCGCTCCAGGACGCCAAGAAGCTCGGCTGACCGCCCCGGCGGGCACCCGGCCGGGCCCGGGCGGCCGGCCCCGGCCGGGGCGGGGTCTCCCGGCCCGGACCGAGTTCGGGGCCGGGGTTCGAGGCCGGGGTTCGGGGCCCGCCCGGACGGACCGCGTCCGCAGGGCGCCCGCCGCTCCCGGTACGCCCGCCCGGCCCCGCCTGCAGCCCTCCCGCCCGCTCCCCCACGGCGGCCCTTCTACCCACTCGGCCCGACCCGCCAAGGAGCCCACCCCGTGAGCACCTCGATCGCCACACCGGCCACCGACACCTACAGCTTCTTCGACGTCCGCGTCGTCCGGACGGAGCGGCTGAGCCCCTCCCTCGTCCGCGTCACCTTCGGCGGGGAGCAGCTCCGCGACTTCGCCTCCGGTGGCCGGGACCAGTGCTTCTCGCTGTTCCTCCCGCACCCGGGGCAGCCCGAGCCGGTGCTCCCTCGCGACGCCGGACCCGACTGGTACGCCCAGTGGCGGGCCATGGACCCCGAAGTGAGGGCGGTGATGCGGTCCTACACCGTGCGCGCTCAGCACCCCGGCGCCGACGAGGTCGCGGTGGACTTCGTCCTGCACGGCGACGTCGGCCCCGCGTCCCGGTGGGCCGGCCGGGCGGCTGCAGGCGACACCGCCGTCCTGCTCGGCCCCGTCATTCCCGAGAACAAGGGCATCTGCTGGCACCCCCCGGAGCGGACCGACTGGGTGCTGATGGCCGCCGACGAGACGGCACTGCCGGCGGTGTGCGGCATCCTCGACCAGTTGCCCGCCGGCACCCGGGCGAAGGTGTGGATCACCGTGCCGGACGCGGCCGACCGCCGGGAACTGGCCCGGAACCCCGAGGTCGAGGTGGTCTGGCTCGTGCACGGCGGACGAGGAAGCCGCCGCTCCGAGCCGCTGCTCGACGCGGTGCGCGCGACGCGCTTCCCCGCCGGCCGGCCGTACGCCTGGCTCGCCGGGGAGGCCGGCGGCGTACGCACGATGCGCCGCCACCTGCTCGACGAACGCGGTTTCGACCGGCGCTCGGTGACCTTCGTCGGCTACTGGCGCCTCGGGGCCACCGAGGAGGAGCTGCGCGCCCAGGCGACGGCGGACGCTGAGCGCGACGACTGACCGGACGTCCGCCCCGGCCGCCCGGTTCCTCGGGCCTCAGAGGCCCAGACGGCGCAGCGCACGGGCCGCGAGCGGAGCACCTTCGCCGGTCCCGCCCACGGGACCAGTGGAGCCGGAGGGCCGCCCGGCAGGGGCATCCGCCGCGGTCCAGACCGCCGCACACAGCGCCCGCAGTCCGTCCATCGGCTCACCTTCGCCGGAGAGTTCCGGGCCGGACGACGGGCCCGAGCGGACGGTCCAGCCGCCGCACACCCAGCCGTCGGCGACCGCCTCGGGAGCAGGCTGGGCGCTCAACAGCCCGCGCAGGTCCGCCGAAACATAGGTCGGACGGTGCAGCGGCGGCGCGGCCAGCAACTGGACAGCGTCGGTCACCCCGGTCAGCACCAGCAGGGAGTCGACTTCGCCCCGGTGCGCGCCCTCGATGTCGGTGTCCAGCCGGTCGCCGACCACCAGCGGGCGCCGCGCGCCGGTGCGCAGCACCGTCTCCCGGTGCATGGGCGGCTCGGGCTTGCCCGCCACCTGCGGCTCCGGCGGCTCGGGCAGGTGCCGGGTGGCGATCCGCACCACCTCGACAGCCGCCCCGTTCCCCGGGGCGATCCCCCGACCGCTGGGAATGGTCAGGTCGGCGTTCGAGGCGAACCACGGCACGCCGCGCCCCACCGCGATCGCGGCCTCGGCGAGACGTCCCCAGGGCAGATCGGTGCCTCCGTACCCCTGCACCACCGCCGCCGGATCGTCATCCGCGGAGTCGACCGCGGTGAGTCCGCGCTCGGCCAGCGCCGCCCGCAACCCCTCGCCACCGACGCAGAGCACCCGCGCGCCGGACGGCACCTGGGCGGCGATCAGCCGGGCCACCGCCTGCGCGGAGGTGACGACGTCCTCCGCCGCGGCGGGGACACCGAGCCGGACCAGGTGGTCGGCCACGGTCTGCGGGGTGCGGGCCGCGTTGTTGGTCACATAGGCCAGCCGCATGCCGTCGCCCCCCACCCGCTCCAGGGCCTCCACCGCGTGGGGAACCGCCGCACCGCCGGCGTAGACGACCCCGTCGAGGTCGAGCAGTGCGGTGTCGTAGGCCCGCCCTAGCGGTTCCCGGGATGTTCGCAGCATCGCTGTTCGACTCCTCGCGCTCTTCGTCGTCCCTGCCCGCGCTCCGGGCCGACCGCGATCCTCTCACCCGCCCCGCGGTCCGCCCGGAGTGCGGGCTTAGCATTCTGGGATGCATGCCGACGGCCTCCATCTCCGCCCCTTCCGCGGCCTCCGCTACGCCCCGGAACGGGTCGGCAGCCTCGCGGCCGTGACCTCGCCGCCCTACGACGTCGTCGTCAGACCAGACGGAGTGCTGCAACTGGAGACCTCCGACCCGTACAACATCGTCCGGCTGATCCTCCCGCCGGCCACAGACCCCGCGGCGGGTCACCGCCGGGCCGCGGACATGCTGCGCGCCTGGCAGGACGAGGGCGTCCTGGTACGCGACCCGGAGCCCGCCCTGTACGTGTACGAGCAGCGCCACGGGGACACCGACGTCCTCCAGCGCGGCCTGATCGGCGCGCTGGAGCTGACACCGCCGGAGGACGGCGTAGTGCTGCCGCACGAGGACGTGGTGCCGGAGGTGGTCGAGGACCGGCTCTCGCTGATGCGGGAGACAGCCGCCAACCTCGAACCCCTGCTGCTCTCCTACCGCGGGGACGGAACCGGGGACAGCTCCGGGGCCGCCGGAGTCGTCGAACGGGCCGCGTCCGGGAAACCGCTGCTGACCACCACCACCGGGGACGGTCTCACCCACCGGCTCTGGGCGGTGACGAACCCGGTCGAGCTGGCCGCTGCGGGCGCCGACCTGGCCACCCGGCACGCGCTGATCGGCGACGGCCACCACCGCTGGGCGACCTATCTGCGGCTGCGCGCCGAGCACCCGGAGCGTCCGGCGTGGAACCACGGGCTGGTGCTGCTCGTGGACACGGCCCGCTACCCGCTGGAGGTCCGGGCCATCCACCGGGTGCTGCCCGAGGTGCCGCCCGCACGGGCACTGGCCGAGCTCGACGGTGCCTTCCGCATCCGGCCGGTGGCCGACAGACTGGACGACGCGCTCGCCGCACTCGGGGCGGCCGAGGGCAACGCCTTCCTCCTGTCGGCCGGGAACGGGTCGTTCCATCTCCTGGACCGCCCCGATCCGGAGCTGCTGGCGCGGGCCGTGCGGCACGACCGGCCCGCGGCCTGGCGCGCACTGGACGCCACTGTGCTGCACTCCGTACTGCTCACCGCGGTCTGGGGAGTGCCGGACAACCCGAGAGCCATCACCTATCTGCACTCCGCCGCCGGGGCTCTCTCGCGGGCCCAGCAGACCGGCGGCAGCGCCGTCCTGATGCGGGCGGCCGAGGAGGCGACCGTCCGCGAACTCGCCCGCCGACATATCACGATGCCACGCAAGTCCACCTCTTTCGGCCCGAAGCCGGCAACCGGCCTGGTGCTGCGCACCCTCGACGACGAGGCCTGAGAGCCCCAGCGGCGCGGCTTCGGCAGCGGGTGGGGCTTCGGCAGCGAGGCGAGGCAGAGCCGGACGCTGCTTCGGCGACGGGGCGGTCGTCGGTGCACCGGCGGGTGCCGTGGAGCGGACGCCTGCGAGAGGCGCAGTGGGAAGCCGTGGCAGGGAACGCCGCAGGCCCCGGGGCGGAGGCACCTCTCCGCCCCGGACCTGCGGACGGGCAGCAGCCGCCCCGGGACCGTCGCCCCCTCAGCTGTCGCGGCGACCCTCCGGCGACGCGTCTGCGGGCCCGTCGGTGAGGGGCGCCCCCTCCGCGGGCTCTGCGGCCGGGGCCTCCGCGAGAGTGTGCTGCTCCTCGGCTTCCCGGACTCCGTCCTCCGTCGCGCTCCCCTTCGGGTCGTCGGCGCTGTCGCCCGCAGACGAGTCCTCCACGACCTTGGCTGCCTCAGTCCCGCGCTCGGCCACGACCGCCGCGCCCTGGGCGGATGCGACCGTTGCGGCCTGCTCGGCGGAGACGACGGCCACTTCGTCGTCCTCGGCTTCCGGGTCCAGCGCGTCGGTGAACTCGATCCCGTCCAGTTCGGCGAGGCGGTCGGACGCGTCGGTGGTTCCGCCCTGGTCCGCTTCCAGCGCCTTGGCGAACCACTCGCGGGCCTCGTCCTCGCGCCCGATCTCCAACAGGGCATCAGCGTAGGCGTACCGCAGACGCGCGGACCACGGCTGGACGGAGTGGGAGGCCAGTTCCGGACTCTGCAGCGTCACCACGGCGGCGTCGGTCTGGCCCATGTCGCGCCGGGCTCCGGCGGCCACGAGTCGCATCTCCACCTGGCCCGCCTTGTCGAGCCTGCCGACCTCCGGTTCCCCGGCCATCGCCAGCGCCTTCTCGGGCCGACCCAGGCCGCGCTCGCAGTCGGCCATCACCGGCCACAGGTAGTGGGCGCCTGTCATCCGCCGGGCAGCCCGGAACTCGGCGAGCGCCTCTCCGTACTTCTGCACCCCGTAGGCGGCAAATCCGGCCGATTCCCGTACGGCGGCGACCCGGGACGCCAGTCGCAGCGCGACCTTCGCGTAGGCGTAAGCCTGTTCCGGCGCCTCGTCCAGCAGCTTGGCCACCATCACCAGGTTCCGGGCGACATCGTCGGCCAGGGTCTTCGGCAGGCTCATCAGTTCCTGCCGCACGTCCTTGTCGATCTCCTCCCCGGTCACGTCATCGGGGATGGGCAGCCGGCGGATCGGCTCACGATCCATCCGCCGGTCGTCCTGGCGGTCATCCCGCCGGTAGCCACCGCCTCCGGGACCGCGTGCGCCCGACCGGTCGTCACGCCGGCCACGGAAGTCCCCGGAACGGCCCCGGTCGTCACGGTCCCGACGAGGCCCGCCGTAGGCGGGACGCCCGCTCCGGTCGTCCCGGCTGGGCCCCCGGTCGTCTCGGCGGAACCCGCCACCACGGCTGTCGCGGGACGGCGCACGGTCGTCTCGACGGAACCCACCACCACGGCTGTCATCACGCCGCGGACCACGATCATCGCGCGACGACCCACGCTCATCCCGACGGAACCCACCACCACGGCT
>NZ_AUKR01000028.1:0-44101 GCF_000424845.1 Streptomyces sp. TAA040
ACGAGCTTGGACGTCTTCGACGCCACCCCGGCCGAACTCGCCTCCTGGATCAGAGGTCACTGGGGCATCGAGAACCTCCTGCACCACGTCCGTGATCGGACCTTCCGCGAGGACGACTCCAAGGTCCGCACCGGACACCTGCCCCGTACCATGGCCGGCCTACGCAACCTCGCCATCAGCATCTTCCGGCAGAACGGCGACACCAACATCGCCGCCGCCCTCCGGCACACCGGCCGCGACCACCGGCGGCCTCTGACAGCTCTGGGCCTTACGTGATCAACCCGGACAGATCGCGATCACGCAATGACCTTGGTCCACACCCCTCGCCGACTGCGGCTCGACGGCCTTGACGGCCTCGGTCACGGTCACGTTCCCGCTGGTCCCCGATGCATCTTCCTTGATCAGAAGTTACACCGAACGTTTTACAGTCCCTCGCCAAGACCCAGGGGCCTGGCTGACATTCAGCGGACCCAGCTTCACCAACACCGGGGGGAGGGGAGAAGATACAGCGGCAGGCACGGGCCACCTCTTGATCGTTGAGCTTAGACACCCCAATGATCACGAAGCCCGTGCCTGCTTTGCTATGCACCCCGACCGGTCGCCGCCCGACCAACCCGCGCGACCCAGGAACTTGATCAAGTCCTGACAGGACGGTGCCGTGGCGAGCGACTTTCCACCTTTCCCGGCGGCCGCATCCCTCATGTTTTTGAGTCGGCGATCTCGATACAGGCGGCCGATTCTTTTCTTTTCGCGAGAGCGCGAAACAGCTTGCGAGGAACTTGGAGGCGTTGAGCACCGGGGTCATTCGTTGCAAAGGTGTATCCGGCCGTCTCGGCGCAGAGTGGCAGCGGACGTCAGCGCCTACTGCTCGCCACCCTGGCATCGAGAGCTGTCCACCCTTGCATGACCCGATGCGGGGGCCGGGGGTACGCGTGAGGTGACTGGGCAACACGGTGCGCCGACCCGGCGGCGGTACCTGGACGTGGCTGGATCGAGCCCGGGCGCTGCGCCCGGTCCTCGTGCGCAGCGTGCTTCCCCGTTTCAGCGACCGGCTCGCCGGCCGGTCCCGGCACACCGGCTCACTGCGTACGCTCACTGTGCGATTGGCGCGAGAATTTCGCGCGCCCGCGTGCGCCGGTGCAAACGACTGCGTCCTTTGCCGTATTGTCATGAACTTTCGAGCGTGCATGCCTGAGAGTGAACTATTCCCCTGTTTTCGATGGCCGGCTTGCCATTCGGGTGAACTCTTGCGTGCCGGATACCGGGCGGTGACTCTCGTACACATTTTCATCAACTCGCCTCGCACTGCACGGCATTGGCAGGGAAAGCAGTTCGTTTCGCGAAAGCCGTACACATGGCGCCCTACTCCTCGGGTCCGGTGCGGTCAAGCACACAGAACAGTGATTGCATTGCTCAACGACATCTCCCTAGCGTGGCCGTGATGACGTTTCGCGATTCGGACGGGGATGCACCGCCGTGTCCTCCCCGGACATCACATGGGACCGATGGACGTCGAAAGTCCTCGGAATCCGTATCGGGGAAACGCACCACCTCACGAAAAAGCGGTCCCGCCACGAGCCCGACCGCTTCCCTCCTTCAGAAGCGGCACACCATGACCAACACCACCAACGCCCTGCTCGGCTGGTCTCCCGAAGCCGTCGTCTTCGACTGCGACGGCACGCTGATGGACACCGAACGCCACTGGCAGGACGCACGCAACCACGTGTTCCGGGCCTTCGGGATCCACCCCGCCCCGGGCTTCGCCGAGCGGGCCAAGGGCATCCACTACGTCGACTGCGGTCGGATGATGGCCCAGGAGGCGGCCAAACCCGAACTGACGGCGGAGATGACCGATTCGCTGCTTTACCACTTCATGGCGCGGGTCGCCGAGGACCCGGTCACGATGCCCGGAGCCGCCGCCCTCGTACGCCGGCTCGCCGGACGCCTTCCCCTCGCGGTGGCGAGCAACTGCCCTGTGGCGGTGGTGGAGTCGAGTCTGGACAGGGCCGGGCTGCTGGGTCACTTCGAGCACGTCCTGGTCCCGAGCGAAGAGGACGCCCGCGCCGGGAGAGGAGAGCCGGTGCGCCCGAAGCCGTGGCCGGACCTCTACCTGACGGCCGCCCGCCGGTGCGGTGTTGCACCGCACCGGTCCCTGGCCGTCGAGGACTCGATGGCGGGGATCGAGTCGGCCCGGCGGGCCGGGCTGCGTGTCGTCGGGGTGGGCCCGCGCCCGCAGCCCGAGGACGCGGACCGGGCCGACCTGTGGGTGGCGTCCCTGAACGACCCGGATCTGTCGGCCTGGGTGGAGTCCTGGTCGGCGCCCGGTGCGCGGGGATAGAGGCCGGCGGCCCACTCAGCCCAGGCGCGTGCCGAGGTCCTCCACGACTGTTTCCGCGGAGGCGAAGAACAGCGCGATGCCCACCGCGCCCGGGTCGGGGACTCCTTCGGCGCGTTCGCCGAGGTAGCTGGAACGTCCCATCCTGGCGCGCAGGCGTGCGGTGCTGCGCACTCCGGCCCAGGCCGCGTCGGCGGCCAGGGCCAGGGCCCGCGCGGGCGGGGTGTCGTCCGGGGCGGCCCGGAGGGCCTCGGCCGCCGGGCCCAGCGCGTCGACCAGGGTCTTGTCGCCGGGTGCGGCGTCACCCACTCGGCGGATGGCTGCCAGGCCGTCCGCCGCTCCGGCTGCGAAGGCCGGCGTGGTGGCGGCCCCCGAGTCGGTCACTGCGGCGGCCAGCGACTGGAACAGCAGGCCGAACAACGGGCCGCTGGTGCCGCCGACCTCGTCGAGGAAGGCGGTGGCCGCGGCGTGGAGAGACGCGGCGGGGTCACCGCCCGACGGGGGACCCGCGTCGAGACGCCGAAGGGTGAAGTGTGCTCCGGTGCTGAGGTTGATGCCGAAGTCGCCGTCGCCCACTTCCTGGTCCAGGGAGGTGAGGGAGTCCTTCGCGGTGAGGGCGGACTGCACGAAGCGACGCATCCAGGCGTCGGGGGAGAACGCGTCAGGGGACGTGCTGGTCGTCATGGGGTGCCTCCCGTACTCGGGGGAACGCTCTCGGGGACGGTCGTGTGCCGCCTTCTCACCACCGCATGGCGGCGGTCCGCACGGGCGCGTCGTACAGGCTCAGGACCTCGTGGTCGGCGGCGAGCAGGGTGAGGGAGAAGCCGCGCATGTCCAGGGCGGTGACGTACTCGCCGACGAGAGAACGGGCGGGTTCGACACCACGGTCGTCGAGCAGGCCGCAGACCTCGGCATGGACGGCGTGCAGCTCCAGCGAGGTGACGGCCCCGAGGCCGTTGACCAGGACGATGACGGAGGAGTCCCCGGTCGGGGAGAGCGCGTCCAGAAGCGCCAGGGTCATCCGCTCCACGAGGGGTCCGAGGAGTTCCCGGCGGATGGTCTCCCGGGCACGCTCGCCGTGGATGCCGACCCCGTACTCCAGTTCCGCCGGGTCGAGGAGGAAGGCGGGTTTGCCGGTCGTGGGGGCGGTGTGGGCGGCAGAGGCCACGGCAAGGGTGCGACAACTCGCGGCGAGACGGGTACCGAGCACCCGGAGTTCCCGGAGACCGAGGCCGGTGTCGGCCGCCGCCCCCAGCACCTTCTCGATCAGGACGGCGCCGCCCGTGCCCCGGCGGCCCGCGGCGATGTCCTCGGAGTCGGTCGCGAGGTCGTCGTCGACCAGGACACGGGCGCACGGGATGCCACGGTGGGCGAGCCGTTCGGCGGCGATGCCGAAGTTGATCCGGTCCCCGGTGTAGTTCTTCACGATGTGCAGCACACCCTCGGACCGGGCCGCGGCGAGGGACCCCTCGTACACCTGCCGGTTGTGCGGTGAGGCGAACACGAGCCCCGGGCAGGCGACGTCCAGCATCCCCCGGCCGACGTATCCGGCATGCAGGGGTTCGTGCCCCGACCCTCCGCCCGAAAGGAGGCCGACCCTCCGGGCGGGTGCCGGGTCGCGGGCCAGGAGGAAGCCGTGGTGGTGGTCGAGCGTGAGCAGATCCGCGTGGGCCCGGGCGAAACCCCTGAGTGCCTCCGGTACCAGGGTGCCGTCACCGTTCTCGAAGTACGATGCCATCCAGGTCCTCCGTCGTCGAGGGCCGCGGGCGGCCGGGCCCTCCCGCCGAGGTGATTTACATGCTGCGCTCTCGACCGCCCCGGGGCAATTCGTGGAGCAGTCGATCACACATTCGTACGCACCCGGGACGATCGGCTGATCCCGAGGTACTCACCGCGTCCCACTCCTCGCTGCCCAGGGCTCACCTCACCGGCGGCCACCGCAGCAGCGCGCACACCGGCGCAGGCAGTCTGCGACGCACCGCAGAGCTGCCCGGATCGGTCCGCGTACAGGCGGACGAGCCCACACTCCGCCTCCGCGGAGCACCGGCGGGGGCACCCGGCGCCCACGGGGGGCCACGCCGCGTCCGGCCCTCCCCGATCCGCGCGCACCGCCTTGGTGATACTGCCACTGATACTGTTGTTCCTGTTCCAGTATCACCAAGGGGGAACCCGTGCCTGCTGACCGCGTACTGCCCAGCCACGGAGCGGTCCGACTGCTCCACGACGTTCGCACCGTGGCGCGGGAGACGCTCGCGCCGCACGCCGCCGCGGCCGAGGCGGCGGCGGTCTTCCCCCGTGACACCTTTCGGGTCCTGGGCGGCACGGGCATGCTCGGGCTCCCCTACCCCGCGGAGTTCGGCGGCGGGGGCTGGCCCCACGAGGTGTACCTACAGGCGCTGGAAGAGGTGGCGACGGTCTGGGCCACGGCGGGGGTCGGGGTGTCGGTCCACGTCATGGCCTGCTTCCCGCTCGTCCACTTCGGCACGCAGGAGCAGCGCCGGCGGTGGCTGCCGGACATGCTCGGCGGGCGGACGCTCGGCGCGTACTGCCTCTCCGAGCCCGATGCCGGCTCCGATCCGGCGGCGATGCGCACCCGGGCGGTCCGGGACGGCGACCACTACGTCGTGGACGGGCTCAAGGCATGGACCACGCACGGCGGCCACGCGGACTTCTACACGGTGATGGCCCGCACCTCCGACCACCGTTCGCGGGGGATCTCCTGCTTCCTCGTCCCCGCTGACACTCCCGGCCTCACCGCCGACCCGCCCGAACGCAAGATGGGGCTGACCGGATCGGCCACGGCGAGCATGCGGCTCGACGGCGTACGGGTGCCCGCGTCTCGGCGGATCGGCGAGGAGGGGCAGGGCCTGCCGATCGCCCTCGCCGCCCTCGACCACGGCCGCATGGGCATCGCAACCGTCGCCACCGGGCTCGCCCAGGCGGCGCTGGACGCGGCGGTCGATCACGCCTGCCACCACGAGTCCTCCGGTGCGCGACTCATCGAGCAGCAGGGACCGGCGTTCGCGCTGGCGGACATGGCGACCGCCGTCGCCTCGGCCCGCGCGGCCACGCTCGCCGCGGCGCGCCGCAAGGACCTGGGCCTGGACTTCGGGCGTGACGCGTCCATCGCCAAGCTGCTCGCGACGGACAACGCCATGAGGGTGACCGGTGGCGCCGTCGATCTCCTGGGCGACGAGGGGTACTCGGCCGACCGTCCGGTCGAGCGCTACATGCGCGAGGCCAAGGTCATGCAGATCTTCGAGGGCACCAACCAGATACAGCGCCTGCTGATCGGCCGCGCGCTGCGCACCGCCGGCGCGGGCCTGCTGACCGCCGCGCCCGCCGCCGACCACCCGGTTCGGGCCGCCGACGCCCGCCCGGCGGACGGGGCCCTGCCCACGGCTCCGCGCTGAGCGGAGCCGACCGCCGGCACCGCGATCAGGAGGCGACGGCGTGCACGAGGAGCGAGGCCAGTTCGGCGAACGCCTCCGAGTCGGTCAGCCCGGTGCGGGACCCGACCTCGCCCCGCTGGATCGCCTCCATGGTCGCCGCGGCCACCTCCCCGACGAACGCGGCGTGCACCTCGCGGAAGGCTCCCGCGGCGACGCCTTCCGTGATCAGTTCGCGGACGCGGTCGGCGGCGAGGCGGGTGTTCGCCTCGTACACCTCCCGAGTGACGTCGAGCTCGGCCATGTCGTCGAGGAACCGGCGCGACAGGGGATGCAGCTGCTCGGCGACGGCCGTGAGGTAGACGACCACCCGCTGCGCCGGGGCGGCGGTGTCCGCCACCTGCTTCTCCACCGCGGCCGTCGCGTTCCTGAAGTAGTGCTTGACCGCCTCGCGCACCAGGCCCTGCTTGCTGCGGGCGAGCTGGTACAGCGTCGTCTTCGAGCAGTGCAGGCGTTCCGCCAGGACGTCGAGGGTGAACGCGGCGAACCCCTCCGCGACCATGAGCGCCACCAGCCGCTCCAGAAGATCGGTCTGATGTGCGGTGCGACGCGTGGCTGGCATGGGCGCAAGGATATCGAGAGGCCCCGTACCCGGCGCCGGCCCACGGACGCCCGGTTCCACCGCGGGCAGCGGAGCCCGTCGGGAGATCTTGCCGGGATTGAGCAGCCGTGCGGGTCGAGAGCCTTCTTCACCGCGTGGTGCACCGCCATCAGCTCGGACGACACCGCGGCCGCGAGGCCCGGCCGCTTGAGCAGCCCGACACCGTGCTCCCCCGTGGCCGTCCCGCCGAGCACGATCGCTTCGGCGATGATTCCCTTGAAAGCCCACTGGGCACGGATTCTCACGGCCTCGTCACCGGGCGGCGCGACCGGCAGCCGGTGCAGATTGCCGTCACCGGCGTGCGCGATGTTCGCGATCACGAAGTCGTGCCGGCCGAACGTGTCGGGGGCGAGCACTCCTGGTGGGTGGTGGACGCGCTGGTAGGCAGCGGGGCGGAGCACGCCCCCGACACCTTCGTACCGCTGTGGATCGCCGCCGGCTGGCCCTTCCGGCGCTCCGGCGCCCGGAGCGGGACAGCACCTGGGGAGGACTGGTTCGCGCTGCCGCAGGCTCCGTGACACGCCCTGGGCCCGTACGCCGCGCCCGGCACCCGGCACCCGGTGAACGCGGGGTCGGGGGCCGGGGCGGGGGCGGGGGCGTCAGCGAACGGTGGCGGTCATCGGCTCGTCCGCCGGTGGACGAGGGAGGGCCCGGGGGCCCCTCGCGAGAATGGTGAGGAGGAGGACGGCCATCACAGCGACCCCCGCCCACATGGCCTGCTGCCAACCGTCGACGAAGGACTGCCGCGCGGCGTCGGCGAGTGACGGTCCGTGCGCACCCGCACCCTCGGCGGCACCCAGAGCGTTGGCGACGCCTTCCCGGGCCGTCTCGGCCGCCCCCTGCGGGACGCCGTCGAGCCTACCGTCGATGGCGTTGCGGTATCCGGAGGAGACGAGTGCGCCGAGCAGGGCGACGCCGAGCGCGGTGCCGAATTCGCGGGTGACGTCGTTGAGTGCCGAGGCGACACCCTGGCGTTCGCGCGGCAGGGAGGCGGTGATGGCCTCGGTCGAGGGCGTCATCGACAGGCCCATGCCGATGCCCATGGCGAGCATGCCGGGAAGGATGGAGAGGTAGCCGCCGTCGACGGAGACGCTGCCTGCCATCAGGGTCAACCCGGCACCGAGCAGGAGGATTCCGGTGGCCATGGCCGCGCGGGGGCCGGTACGCGTGACCAGTTCGGGGGCGAGGCCGGAGGCCGCCATCATGAGCAGGGCCATCGGCATCAGCGCGAGCGTGGACAGCAGCCCCGACCAGCCGAGCACCGCCTGGAAGAACAGGAACAGGACGACGAATACGCCGGCCTGCACACCGAACACCACCAGCAGCGTCAGCGATCCGCCGGCCAGCCCGCGCTCACGGAACAGTCGCACGTCCAGCAGCGCGGCGTCCCGGAGGCGCAGCTCCCGGACGACGAAGCCGATGGCGGCGAGGACGCCGACGGCGAGGCCGATCAGGGTGCCGGGCGCGGTCCAGCCGCGTTCCGGCCCCTCCTGGAGGACGAAGATGAGCCCGACCACGGCGAGGACGGAGGTCAGCGCACCGACCGTGTCGAAGGAGTGGCCGGGAGCCTCGCGGGAGTCGGGCACCGAGCGCAGCGCCATGACCAGGGCGACGAGGACCAGGACCACGGGCAGGACGAACAGCCACCGCCAGTTCGCGACGTCGACCAGGGCGGCCGAGAGGAACATGCCCAGGACGCCACCGCCCCCGGCGACGCCGGTCCACACGCCGATCGCCCGGCCGCGCGCCTCTTCGGGGAAGGTCGTGGTGATGACCGCAAGCGTGATGGGCATGATCATCGCCGCGCCGACCCCGCTCACCAGGCGCGCGGCGAGCATCACCTCGACCGTCGGGGCGAGTCCCGCCGCCGCGCTCGCGAGGCCGAAAACGGTCAGGCCGGTGAGCAGCATGCGCTTGCGGCCCCAGCGGTCCCCGAGCGCGCCGAGCGGCAGCAGCAGTGCAGCCAGGCCGAGGGTGTAGATGTTGATCATCCACAGGATCGTGCCCTGGGAGGCCCCGAACGCGACGGCGAGATCGGGTTGGGCGACGTTCAACCCGGACACCGAGGCGATGACGGCCATCAGCGCGACGCAGACCGTGACCAGGATCGTGCGGCGCCGTCGGGCGTCCGGGACGGTCGAACCGTCCGCGGCGCCCGGGTGCGTGGCGCGTTTCGGCTCGGCCGCACGGGCGCGGGGAAACCGGTTGGTACTCATGGGGTCCTCTCGACGGGGGGGGGGACGAAACGCCGGTGCCGGACGGCGCCGGCGAAGGCGGGCGGAGGGCGGGCCGCCGGTGGCGGAGGGCGGAGCGTCGCGGGCGGGGCACGGGCGTGCCACGGAGGCGCGGACGGGCGCAGCCTCCGGGGTCCGGAGCAGGCCGTCGACCGGGCCTGGGTCGGGCCGACGTCGGGCCTCAGCCGGGCGCTGGGCCGGGTCGAGCCGGGGTCAGGCCGCGCGGGTGACGGGCCCGGAGGCGGCCAGGGCGGCCTCGGTGTCGGCGGTGACGAGGTCGGCGTTGATGTGGGCGCCGGCCAGGGCACCCGCCGCGGCCGAGGCTCCCACCTGGGCGGCCGGCTCGGTGGCGTTGCCGGCCACCCACACGCCGCGAACGTCGGTGGCGCCGGTCGGACCGGAGGCGAGGCGCCAGCCCGTGCCGCCGGGCAGGTCCTCCCCCGGGAGGGCGAGCCCGTCCAGGCCCTCGGTGCGGGCGTGCATCGCGGTGGCCACCGCGAGAACCCTGCGGGCCACGACCCGCCCGTCGGTCAGCCGCACGCCCGCCACGGCGCCGTCCTCCGTCGGCACGACCTCCTGCACCGGGGTGTCCTCGACGCGGATGCCGCGGGCGGCGAAGCGGGCGCGGGTCGCCTCGTCCAGCGCGGTCCCGCGGGTGAAATGGACGAGGTCGTCGGTCAACTGTCGGAACAGCAGGGCGTGGTGGACGGAAGCGGAGCCGGCGGAAAGGATACCGATCGGTTCGTCGCGCGCCTCCCAGCCGTGGCAGTAGGGGCAGTGCACCACACCGCGTCCCCAGTGCTCCGCCAGCCCCGGCACCTCGGGCAGTACGTCGCGGACCCCGGTCGCCACCAGCAGGCGTCGCGCCGTCAGCGTGCGGCCGTCGGCCAGGGCGACTGTGAACCGCGGATCGCCCTCGGCGGACGGTGTGGACGGGGCAGCGGAGGCCACCGTGCCGGTCACGACCCGGCCGCCGTACCGCAGCACCTCGGTGCGGCCGGTGCGCAGCAGTTCGGCCGGCGGGGTGCCGTCCAGACCAAGCAGCCCGTGTACACCTTCGGCGGGCGCGTTGCGGGGCGTACCGCTGTCGATCACGACGACCGAACGGCGGGATCGGGCGAGCATCAGCGCGCCGTTGAGGCCCGCCGCGCCGCCTCCGATCACCACGGCGTCGGCGGTCGCACCGGGCAGTGGCCCCGTCGGGTGTGGGGACGTGCGCACAGTCATGGTCTCGTCGCCTTCCTCTCGTGGCGGATCCCGGTCGTTCCGGCACCGCTGGGGACGACGGTAAGCATGGTTTGCATCGGGGGCATACACTCTTGCTCATGACGCAAGATGATGACGACCTGGACAGCCTGGTGCGCAAACGCATCCGCGCGCTGCGGATGGCGCAGGGCTGGTCGCTGGAGGAACTGGCGACGCGCGCCCGGCTCAGCCAGTCCACGCTCAGCCGCATCGAGAACGGTCAGCGCCGCCTGGCCCTGGACAGCCTGGTCACCCTCGCCCGGGCCCTGGACACCACCCTCGACCAACTCGTCGAGACCGCCGCGGACGACGTCATCACCAGCCCGGTGATCGACGGCGCGCACGACCGGATGCGCTGGCCCGTGAAGGCGGATCCCGGCATGACCGTCATCCGTCAGCGGATGACCGAGCCGCCACCGGACAACCCGGCACGGATGCGCGCCCACCCCGGCCGGGAGTGGCTCGTCGTGCTCTCCGGCACCGCGACCCTGATGCTCGGTCATCGCCGCTTCCGGGTCGAGACGAACCAGGCCGCGGAGTTCCCCACCATGCTCCCGCACGCCATCGGCACCGCGGGGGGGCCGTGCGACATTCTCGGCATCTTCGACCGCGACGCGCGCCGCAGCCACCAGCGCGGGAACGGCGAGGGCGACACCGGCGGTGCCTGACCCCGCAGGCTCCGCACCCCGCACGGGGACGCACCCGGGGCCACCTTGCGCTTCGGGCACCGCACAGAGCCGTCGTCTTGCGGTAGGAGCAAAGGTTCGTGCCAAAACCGCTCGACGGTCCTAATGTGGCGCCCATGAGCCAAATACCCTCGCACGCAGCCCACCACAGCCACAGCCACAGCGATCGCCGCACGGACGACGACCGCACCGGCGGCACGGAGCACTCGGAGCACAGCAGTCACGGCCAGGGACACGGCCACCACGACCACGACCAGGTGGAGCTGCTCGATCTGGACGCGGAGGTCCTCGCCGAACACCTCGCCTCCCTCGTCGGATGGCTCCCCGTGAAGAGCGGGCCGCACCGGATCCTGGATCTCGGCAGCGGCACGGGGACCGGCACGTTCGCCCTCCTCGCCCGCTTCCCCGAAGCGCGGGTCACCGCCGTGGACTCCTCGGCGGCGCATCTGCGGCGCCTGCGCGAGAAGGCGTGCACGTACGGGGTGGAGCAGCGTGTCCGCACGGTGCAGGCCGACCTCGATTCCGAGTGGCCCGACCTCGGCACACCCGACCTCGTGTGGGCCTCGGCTTCGCTGCACCACATGGCCGACCCGGAAGCGGTGTTGCGCAAGGTGCACGCCGCCCTCGCACCCGGTGGCCTGTTCGTCGTCGTCGAACTGGCCCGCTTCCCCCGGTTCCTGCCCGAGGGCGCTCCCGAGGACCGGCCCGGGCTGGAAGAGCGCCTCCACGCCGTGGGCGACCACCGCCACGCCGGGCAGTTGCCGCACCTGGGCGCCGACTGGGGTCCGATGCTGACCGCGGCCGGGTTCGCCGTGGAGGGCGAACGCACCGTGGACGTGCACGTCGAGGGATCAGGCAGCGAGGCGATCGGCCGCTACGCATTCAGCGGTGTGCGACGCCTCCGGGACGCCACAGCCGACGCGCTGACTGCCGAGGACCTCGCCGCGCTCGACCGGCTGCTCGACCCCGACGACCCCCGTGGCCTACTGCGCCGTGACGACCTGGCGGTGCGCACCGAACGCAGCGTGTGGGCCGCGCGTCGCGAACGCTGACGTTTCGGTCCCGGAGCCGCCACCGTGCACCGCCCCGCCCGCCCCGCCCGGGTTTCCGGGAATCCCGGGCGGGGCGGGCGACACTCCGGTCAGGCCGCCACAGGAGCCGCACGACCGGGTTCCGGGAAGGAGAAGAGACACGATGACGACGACCCACCACATACCCGGGCTCCCCTTCGTCCTCGCCTCCTCGCCCCCTCGCCCAGCGCGAGGTGGCGCGTCGACGAGGCCGCCGGCCCGGTGGCGGTCACCGCGTCGCCCCGCAGCGACCTCTTCATCGCCCCGGGCGCGGACGACGGCGCCGGGACGGGGGCCGAGGGTACACAGGGCACCTCCGACGCCGTGACGCTGCTCGGCATCCCACCGGAGGGCGACTTCCGGTTCGGCGCCCGCGTCACCGTCGGATTCGGAGCCGCTTTCGACGCCGGCGCGCTGCTCCTGCGGATCGATGACCAGCACTGGGGCAAGCTCTGCTTCGAGTACTCCCCAGCCCGCGAGCCCGTGGTCGTCGCGCGCGGCGTCGCCGACGATGCCAACGCCTTCACCGTGGACGGACGGTGTGGCTCCGGGTCTCCCGGATCGGTCGCGCCTTCGCCTACCACGCCTCCCTGGACGGCAGCCCCTGGCGGCTGGTCCGCCACTTCGCGCTCCACGACCCGGCCGCGCCCGTCACTCTCGGGTTCGAGGCGCAGTCGCCGACCGGTGACGGCTGCGAGGTCCGCTTCGACGACGTCCGCGTCACCCGTGAGCGGCTGGACGAGCTCCGCGACGGCTCCTGAACCCGGGCGGGCCCGCGGTCCTCAGCCGCCGGACTGGACACCGGTGACGTAGAGGCCCCGGACGAGGCCCGGTCCGGGGTGACGGATGGTTCCCGCGAGTTCGCGCCCCTCCTCCGCCGGTCGTCGCCTCCCCTCGGCGGGCAGGGGGATCTCGAAGTGCACGGTACCCACTCCCGGGCCGTGCTCACCTGTCGTGCGGGCGTCGAACACCTCGACAGCCGTACTGCGCCAGAAGGCCTCACTGCCGTCCACGTTGACGTTGGTGTGCAGGCAGATGTGCTCGTAGCCGGGTGTGGCGGCGACGAATTCGCACGCCCGGCGCACCAGGGTGCGCGCCAGCCCGCGCCGACGGTGGTCGGCTCGGACGTAGACCCTGACCAGTTGCGCCGTGGTGGCCGGCGCATAGCGTTCGGCGAGCCACCGCGGGTGCGGAGGGTGCTTCGGCCCGCCGGAACGTACGCCTGTCGTGGCCACCACCTCGCCTCCGTGCACGGCCACCAGCAGCAGGTGCCGCGGGGTCTCCAGGTAGGTGCCGCGCAGGTCGACGACATCGCGGTGCCAGGCGGGCACGTAGCCGTAGCCGAACTCCTGGTAGAAGGTGTCGAGCATCAGACGGCGGGCTCCGTCCACATCCGTCCCGGTGGCGGGGCGGACGGCGTACGGGACGTCAGGAGCGGCGTCGGTCATCGTGGTTCTCCGTGATCGGTGTTCGAGCGTGCGTCGCCGCAACGGGTTCCTGAGGGAAGGCGCCTGCCGGGCCCGGCCCTCCGGAGCGGAGAGGCGGGTGGTGCGGCAGCCACCGAGGGTCTCCGCGGAGAGCCCCCCGCGCGGCGGAGACCGCGGTCCACGCGGTGTTCGCAAACGACTCACCATCAGATGACACCGATAACGATTATCGCTACGGTGGGGCTCCGTCAAGCCGGACACGCCAGGCGCGGCGGTGCCACCGACACGCCTGGCGTCCTCAGCCCCCGGAGAAGGGAAACCGTGGCTCATCCGCTGAGGCGGCGAGAACCGGGTCGGGTCGATGAGCAGCCTGCTGCCACGTGCCCAGCAAGCGGAGGGCCACGAGTTCACCTTCGTCACCCGGACCTGCATCACTACCTGCGCCCCGCGTCCGAGAGCGGCACGCACCCCCTGCTCAACGCCCGCAACGTGCTGACGGCCGAGACGAACGAATTCGCCGCGCCACTTCCGGAGGTCGAGCGCCTGCCCGGGGCCCTGGCACCGGACGGGGTGGTCACCTCCTGCGACTACTACCCGGACGCCGCCCGGATCGTGCGTGCCGCCGGGGCGGAAGCCGCATCGCGCCCGGTGGTCGAGGTGCTGCGGATTCAGGGGGAGACCTGGTGACGCACAGCCGTCGGCCATGTCGGCAGGTCCGTGGGGCGCACGCTGGCCGCCGACGCCGGGGTCCGGCTCACGGGCGTGCTCTACCTCGCGGCGACCGCGGCGTTCCTCGGTGCGGGGACCGCTCCGGACGCCTCCGACCGGGTTGCGACGGCCGACCGCAACCGGACGGGGCTCTTCGTGCAGCCCTGGGCCGTGGTGGTGCCCGCCCTGCTGATCGTCGCCCTGACCCTGGGGAGCAACTCGCTCTTCGACGCCGCGCTGCAGAAGAAGGGAAGGCACACGTGAGGGTGATCGCCGAGCTCCGGGGGCGGCGCGTCGAGATCGGCGGCCGGGCGCTGGCCGACGAGGTGCTGGTCATGCGCGGCGGTCGCGTGGTGGAGTCCGGGCCGGTGGAGCGACCGGACACCTCGCCCCGGCACCCGGGGACCCGCGCACTCTTCACCGCCGGAACCGCCGCGCCCCCGCCCTCACGGCGGAAGCGGGGAGACGTACTACTGCGGGTCGCCCTCCTCACCGCACGACACGGACGAGTGTCCGTGCTCCGCCTCCGGGACGAACTGGCCCTGCGAGCGGGCGAATCACTGCCGGTCGTCGGCCGCTCCGGCAGCGATATGACGACGCTCGCATGCTGCGTCGCCGGACTCCACCGCGATTACGACGGCGGGATCGTGCTCGACGGTGATCCGCTGCCGCGAAGCCTGCGCGGTCGCAGCCGCGCGCGGTCGGCCGCGGTGCGGTACGTCTTCCGGGACGCACGGGCCGCGTTCGACGAGCAGCGGCCGGTGCTCGACCAGGTGGCACGTACAGCGGTCGGAATGCCCGGAGCCACCCCCGTCGCGGCTCCGTCCCGTCCGGGGGGGCGCCGCGCACCGGTTCGGGACCAAGCTCCGCCGGAGGTGCTCGCAGTGAATGTGCGCGGCGCGGAGGAACGAGCCGCCGGGCCCCAGGACCCACGCGCTCTCATCCCCGCCGGGCCGCCCACGAGGCCACGGCGCACCGGCACCGGTGTGGCGGCAGCCGGTGCGTGCTCCTTGCTGCTGCTCGCGTCACTCGCCTGGCGCGCAGGGCTCGGCGACTGGCTGACCCATCCGGCCCTCCTCGCCTGGCAGACGGTCTGCATCGCCCTCCTCGTCCAGTCACTGCCGTTCCTGATCCTCGGCACGGCGGTGTCCGGGGCGATCAGCGCCTTCGTGCCCGCCCGCGTGTTCCGCCGGGTGCTGCCCCGCAGCCCGGCACTCGCCGTTCCCGTGGCCAGCGCGGCAGGCGTGGTGCTGCCGGGGTGCGAGTGCGCCTCGGTACCGGTCGCGGGGAGCCTGATCCGGCGCGGGGTGACGCCGGCGGCCGCGTTCGCCTTCCTCCTCTCCGCTCCGGCAGTGAACCCCGTCGTCCTCGTCTCCACCGCGGTGGCCTTTCCCGGGAGTCCTGAGATGGTCGTGGCCCGGCTGGCGGCGTCGCTGCTCACCTCCGCGGTGATGGGCTGGCTCTGGCTTCGACTGGGCCGCGCCGAATGGCTGCGGATGCCCGCCCGGTTCACCGGGCACCGTCCCGGCCGCAGCAGGTGGGAGGAGTTCCGCCTGGGCTCTCAGCACGACTTCCTGCACGCCGGCGGCTTCCTCGTGCTCGGCGCGATGGCGGCCGCGGCCTTCAACGTGGCCGTCCCCCGTTCCGTGACATCGGCGTTCTCCGACCGGCCGTGGCTGTCCGTGCTCTTCCTGGCCGCTCTGGCCGTCGTTCTCTCGGTCTGCTCGGAGGCGGACGCCTTCGTGGCGGCGTCCCTCACCGGTTTCTCCCCCACCGCCCGGCTCGCGTTCATGGTGGTCGGTCCCATGGTCGACCTGAAGCTGATCGCACTCCAGTCGGGCACCTTCGGGCGCGCCTTCGCGCTGCGGTTCTCCGCGGCCACGACCGTGGTAGCCGTGTCCTTCAGTGTCCTCGTCGGGTGGTGGCTGTGGTGAACCGCATCTGGCAGTCGGTACTGCTCCTGCTGACGGGGGCGGGGGTACTGCGCGTCTCGCTTCTCGGGGACATCGCGCTGCGCTATGTGAGGGAAGGCCTCCAGCCCTTCCTGATCGTCTCCGGTCTCGTCCTGGTCGCTCTCGGACTGCTCGGCTCCGTGCGGGACGGGATCCGGCCCGGGGGCGTGCGGCGGCCGCCCCGGGGGGAGTGGCACGCGGAGGCAGACGCCCACGGGCACGGCCACTCCCGCGGACCACGGATCGCGTGGCTGCTCCTGCCACCGACACTGGCACTCCTGCTCTTCGCGCCCCCGGCCCTCGGTTCGTACACCGCCGCGCGCGAGAACCCGAAAATCGTCGAGGACTACCCCGGCTTCGAGCCCCTCCCGGCGAGCGGACCCGTCCGGCTGTCCGTGACGGAGTTCACCGCCCGAGTGCAGCAGCAGAGCGAGCAGGGCATCCGGGGCCGCACCCTCGTGCTGGAGGGGTTCGCCACCCGGGGCGAGGACGGAGCGTGGAGCCTGGCCCGGCTGCTCGTCGCCTGCTGCGCAGCCGACTCACAGGCACTCACCGTGCGGATGCACGACGTGGCCGCGCCGCCGGAGGACACCTGGGTACGGGTCACAGGCACCTGGCACCCGGGCGGCACGCTCGGCACCGTGTCCGCCGCCCTCGCACTGGACGTGACCTCCCTGCGGCACACCCCCGAGCCCTCCAGCCCGTACGTCGATCGCGCGCCCTCCCCCGGTCCGGTCGGTGCCCGCGAGCCGGGCTGAGCCGCCCCCAGTTGCCCGTACCCGGCCCGGTCGTGCACGGGGCCGGGGGTACCACCGGTCGCCGCACGCGGAGCGCCACAGCACCGCCTTCCCGATCTCGGCGGAGCCGTCCCGGGCGAGGGCCGGACGAAGCCGCAGCCGAGGACCCCGCAGGCGGTCGGGCCGACACCCGGGACCCCGGAGCGCGGGCGCCACCTCCTCCTCCACCGCCCGGGGGTGGAAGACACCGGCACCGGGAGCTGCCGCGGTGTCAGGCGTCCTCGCGGTAGAGGTCGGTGAGCAGGGCCACGGCGTCGCGGGTGCCCTGCTGTACGCGCTGGCCGCGGGGGTGCTGTCCTCGGCCGTCCCCTTCCTCGCCGACCTGCTCACCCTGCGTCGGGTCCCGGCCCGCTTCCTCGGGGTGTTCATGAGCGTCAACCCGGTGTTCGCCACGCTGATCGGCATGCTCGTCCTCGGCGGGCGCCTCGCTGCGGTGTCCTGGCTGGCGGTCGCGGTGATCGTCCCGGCCAACGCGGTGGCCGCGTCCGGTGCGGCACGTCCTTCCGGCTCCGCTGCCCACCTGGACGAGCCGTCCAGGTGCTAGACTCTGATTCCAAACGATAAGGGCCCGGACGGGTGCGCGCAGGCGGCGCCAAGACGAGCCCGGAAACGGGACGGAGGAAGCGGTGACGGCCCAGGAGCAGGACGCGATCATCGCCGCGCTCGGCCCGGTCGTCGACGGGATCGCCGCGACCCTGGGCCCGGTCTGCGAGGTCGTGGTCCACGACTTCCGCCGCCCGGAGCGGTCCGTGGTGGCTCTCGCGGGCTCGGTGACCGGCCGCGCGGCCGGGGGGTCGATGAGCGAGATCGGCATGGGGGTACTGGCCCGCGGGGACAAGGCGGCGGACGAGCTGAACTACCTCACCCGCACCGCCTCCGGGAAGCTGGTCAAGTCCTCCACCGTGGTGCTGCACGACTCGGGCGGGACGGTGTTCGGGGCTCTGTGCCTCAACCTCGACGTCACGGCCGTGAACCAGGCGCAGGCCCTGCTCGGCGGACTGGCGGGCATCGAGGGACAAGTGTCCGTGCCGACGACCACCTTCGGCGACGACATCGAGTCGGTGGTCGACACCCTCGTCGACACACACCAGTTGCACCAGAACAAGCCGTGGACCGAGCTCAGCCGGACCGAACGCCTGGAACTGTTCCGGGGCCTGGACGGGCGCGGGGTCTTCGCCGTGCGCGGCGCCGCGCGGCAGGTCGCCACCCGGCTCGGGATCTCCCGGGCCTCCGCCTACAACTACCTCGCCGAGGCCAGGAAGACCCCGGGCAGCGCCGAGGCCGCACACACCGACGGCAGGAGCACCGAGGTTCCCGCCGCGGGCGCCCGCCCCGGGCGCCGCACCCCTGAGGACGGAGCAGACACGTGACGCACACCCCGCCGATCACCCTGGACGACGTGCGCGACGCCGCCGCGCGGATCAAGGGCGTGGCCCACCGGACCCCGGTGGTGCGCTCGCGCACCCTGGACCGGCTCGTCGGGGCGCAGGTGTTCATCAAGTGCGAGAACTTCCAGCGCGTCGGCGCGTTCAAGTTCCGCGGCGCGTACAACGCGGCCTCCAGGCTCGATCCTGCGCAGGTGTCCGCGGGGATCGCCGCCTACTCCTCGGGAAACCACGCGCAGGCCGTGGCGCTGTCGGCGCGCGAACTCGGCACCAAAGCGGTCATCGTGATGCCGGCGGACACCCCGCAGTCGAAGCTCGACGCCACCGCCGGCTACGGCGCCGAGATCGTCACCTACGACCGCTACACCGGCGACCGGGTCGCCATCGGGGAGGCGCTGGCCGCCGAGCGCGGTCTCACCCTGATCCCGCCGTACGAGCATCCGCACGTCATGGCGGGGCAGGGCACCGCCGCCCTGGAACTGATCGAGGAGACCGGCGATCTCGACGCGCTGGTCGTGCCCGTCGGGGGCGGCGGACTCCTCGCGGGCAGCGGCACGGCCGCCAAGGGCCTGCGGCCAGCCACCCGGATCATCGGGGTCGAGCCGGAGGCCGGCGACGACACCAAGCAGTCCCTGGAGGCGGGGCGCCGGATCTCCGTTCCGGTCCCCCGCACGATCGCCGACGGGCAGGCGGCGGAGATCCCGGGCGCGCTGACGTTCTCCGTCAACCAGCAGGTGTGCGACGAGATCGCCCTGGTCGGCGAGGACGAGATCCGTGCGGCGATGCGGCTGACCTTCGAGCGGCTCAAGATCGTCGTGGAACCGAGCGGTGCGACCGCGCTGGCCGCACTGCTGGCCGGCCGGACCGGACCGGTGCCCCCGCGGGTCGGCGTCATCGTCTCCGGCGGCAACATCGGTACCGCCCGCTTCGCCGAGATCCTCGGCGGCTGAGACCCGTCCGTCGTTCCGACCACTGGGCCCTGTCGCGGCGGACGGAACGACGGGCGAACCGGCGGACGGAACGGCGGACGGAACGGCGGACGGAACGGCGGACGGACGCTCCGGCCGGCGGACGGCGCCGCGGGTGCCGCCGGTCAGTGCCGCTCCACCTCCGCCGCCGGGTCTCCGCGGAGCGCGGCGAGGGCAGACGGCGGGTCGAGGACGTCGGCCGCGTAGTGGACGCCGGGCGGCACGGAGTCGTCGAGGGTCCGCAGGACGGCCAGCGCGGTCAGGAAGCCGCTCAGCTCGCAGGGGTCCTCGGCTCGCAGGGTGAGCGTCGCCGCGGGCGGACCGGCGGCCGATCCGTCCCAGAGACGGAACTCCTGGCCGTACCAGGCTCCGTGCCGCCGCGCGTCCGCCTCGGCGGCCGCTGCCAGATCGGCGGTGCCGTTGCTCTCCAGCGCCCAGGCCATCGCCAGTTCCTCGGCGAGCCGCTCGCCGCCGAAGACGGTGTACCAGCGCACCTGCTCGACCCCGGTGGCCCGGGCGAGCCGGACCGCCTCCGTGGAGAGGAAGGGGAAGGCATCCACCGGTCGGGGGAAGGCCGCCGCGCGCACTCCGCGTCGCGGCTCCGACGACCGCTCGGCGACCCGGCCCTCCTGCCAGGAGGCGCCCGGTGTGCCGTGCTCCGGGCCGCGGGCGAGCAGGACGTCCCCGGCCGCGGCGGGACTGAGCGGCGCGACGCCGCCCAGGTAGGCCTCCAGCAGGACCGGTCGCGCGGCGTCGGCGGCAAGCACCCGGGGCAGCAGCCCGGACAGCCCCGGCAGCGCTCCGGCGGAGAGCACGGACACGCGCCCGGCGCCCGCCCAGTGGGCTGCGTCCAATCGGTTGCCGACCGGGTCGTCCCCGGCGGCGTCCACGTAGTCGGCGCCGTGGCGCAGCGCGGCGGCGGCCACCGTGTCCAGCACCCGGTAGGCGGAGCCGGCGCAGTTGACGACCAGTCGGCAGCGGGCGGCGAAGCGGGCGAGGGACTCCGGGTCGTCGAGGTCGACGGCGGCGCCGGCCGCAGCGGGACCCCCGCCTGAGGGCATCCCCAGCGTGTCGAGCAGGGCGTCGGCCCGGGTGCGGTCACGGCCCGCGATCAGCAGTGGGGCGACCCCCGCCCGGTGCCTACGAGCGCGGCCTCCTCCGCCCCCAGGACTGAGCCGGACCGGGGGCGCGAGCCCGACTCCGGCGAAGCGCCGGAACCACCGGAGCCCCGGAACCACCGGAAAGCGCTCGGCCGGGCGCCGGCAGCGGGCGAGCCGGGCTCACCCTCCCCGGCGAGCCTCCGCCACCCCGTGGCCGGTAGCCTGCGTCACCATGACGCGCACCTGGCTCCTTCCCCTCCTGTTCGTGACCGGCGGCACGGCCACCGCGGCGGGCCTGACGGCCGCAGGAAGCCCCGGGACGGCCGCAGTACTCCTGCTGCTGTTCGCACTGCTCGCGGGCGTCAACTCGCCCCTGGCGTTCCCGAGGCCCATCGGCGCGCTGGAGGCGCAACGCCGCAGCACCGTTGACGGCCGGCCCGTCGTCTACTGGCGACCCGGCTGCCCGTACTGCCTGCGCCTGCGCCTGCGGTTGGGCCGCAGCGCCCGCCGGCTGCACTGGGTCGACATCTGGCGGGACCCGGCCGGGGCGGCGGCGGTGCGGGCGGCCAACGGCGGCGACGAGACGGTGCCGACCGTCGTCGTGGCGGGCCGGCCGCACACCAATCCCGACGCCGGATGGGTACGCACCCAGCTCCCCACTTCCGCCTGACCGGGCGGCGCCCTGCGGGCAGGACTCCGGGACAGGGTGGCCGACCAGGCGCCGGACAGCGTCCGCGGACGGCCGCGCGCGACCGCCGCGAAACCCCCGGTGAGCCCGCGCACCGGGGTAACGGGGGAAGCTCAGCGGGTGACGAGGTGGAGCCCCGAACCGGACTCCCCCGCGGTGACTCGCAACCCGTGCGCGGCGAGTTCGGTCGCGAGCTGCCCGGCGGTGAAGACGTACCAGGTGTTCCGGGCGGTGAACTCGGAGACGACACGGCCGTCCTCCACCGTCCGGTAGGTCATCGACCAGGTCACCGCTTCGTCACCGGCCGGCTCGGCCGACGCGGAGCCGGTGTAGCTGCGCCGCCCCACCCGGGCCTCACCCATCGGAGCCGCGGGCACGACCACCGGTTCCGTCGGGGGTGCAGATTGAGAACGGCCCGGCCGCCGGGGGCCAGCCGAGCGGCCAGCAGCCCCCAGAGGGCTTGGCGCTCGGTCGGCACGAGGTGGCCGAGCACGTTCATCGCCACCAGCGCGGACACCCGTTCCGGCAGCCCGGCCGCGAGCACGTCGCGGTCGATCACCGTGACCCGCCGGGACAGTCCGCGTCCCCGCCGAGCCGGCCCAGCAGCGCGGTGCGCAGTGCGGGGTGCGGCTCGACGGCGAGGATCTCGGCTCCCGGGAGGGCACGTGCGATCACCGCGACCCCCTCGCCGCTGCCGGCACCGGCGTCGACGACCGGCCCTGCCGACGCGTCACACCCCTCCAACGCCCGGCCGAGGGCCGGCCCCAGTTCCCGCCAGGCCAGCGGCAGCAGCGCCGTGACGTACTCGGCGGTGCGGTCGTAGAACTCGTTCGTCGCCGCGTCGGCCATCTCTCGCCCTCCTCGGCGATGATTATCATTCGCATTAACAGTCGAGGGCCGTGCCCCGGGAGGGCAGCATGGCGGGCGGCGGCGACTTCGGAGAGCATTGACGCAGGCCGGAACGCCCCCAGACGGCGTCACGGCCGCGATGAACAGAGCGCCGGCGGGGGCCGTACCTCCCCGTGAAGCGTCCACGGACCAGGAAGGTCTTCGCACATGTCGCACGCAGTCACCAACCGCCGCACCCTGCTCGCCGCCGCGGGAGCCGCCTCACTCGCCGCAGGACTCACCGCCTGCGGGGACTCGGGCAGTTCGGACGGCGGCACCGACCCCGAGTCCTCCGAGGGCGGCACCGGCGCACCGGAGGGCGGGCAACCGGAGGGCGGGGGCGAGCAACTGGCGAGCACCGGCGACATCCCGGAGGGCGGCGGTGCGGTATTCCAGGACGAGAAGGTGGTGGTGGTCCAACCCTCCGGCGGCGAGTTCAAGGCGTACTCCGCCGAGTGCACCCACAAGGGCTGCCTGGTCGCCGAGGTGTCGGACGGCAGCATCAACTGCCTGTGTCACGGCAGCAAGTTCAGCATCGCCGACGGCAGCGTCACCGCGGGACCCGCCCAGCAGCCGCTGTCCACGGCGAATATCACGGTCGAGGGCGACGCGATCCGGCTGGCCTGAGCAGCCGCCGCATCCGGCCGCTCCGCGGGCGCCCACCCGGCATCCGGGGGCGGGCGCCCGCTGCCGACTCGGCACGGCCGTCAGCCGGTGCGCCGGGGCTCCACCGGCCGCACGGCGCGGGCCACCGCCTCGGCCACCGCGTCCACCTCCTCGTCCGCGAGCGGTGAGACCGTCAGGCGCACTCCGGGCGGCGAGGTGAGGCGGAAGCGCGCACCTGGCGCGACCGCCCAGCCGGATTCGAGCAGCCGGCTCACCACCCCCGTCTCTTCCGCGACCGGAAGCCAGACGTTCATGCCGCTCCTGCCCCCGGCCGACACGCCGCGCGCAGCGAGAGCCGCAAGGAGCGCCTCACGGCGGCGGTCGTACGAGGCGGCCCCCGCGGAGAACCCCGCGCCGTCCCGCCAGAGGTGCGCGACCACGTCCTGGAGCAGGTGGCTGACCCACCCGGGACCGAGGCGCTGGCGCCCCTGCACGCGCTCCACGGTACCCGGATCGCCCGTCAGCACGGCGAGCCGGAGGTCCGGCCCGGCGGCCTTGGCCATGGAGCGGACGAGCACCCGGAGCGGGGACGCGGGGGACGCGAGCGGCCGGAGCGGAAGCCCGGTGATGCCGTGCCCGTGGTCGTCCTCGACCAGCAGGACGTCCGGGTACGCGCCGAGGACGGCCCGCAACTCCTCGGCCCGGGGCTCCGAGAGCACCGCGCCGGTCGGATTCTGCGCCCGGTCGGTGACGATCAGGGCGCGCGCGCCCGCACGCAGCGCCCGGTCCACGGCGTCCGGGAGCGGACCCTCGTCGTCCACCGGGACCGGTACCGAAACCAGACGCAGCGCCGGCAGCAGGTCGAGCAGGCTGCCCCACCCCGGGTCCTCCACCGCCACCCGGTCACCGGGCCGGAGCCGGGCGTGCAGCACCCGCTCGATGGCGTCCAGTGCGCCTGAGGTGACGGCGAGCGGGCCGCCCGGGACGCCGTCGGCGGCGAACGCGGCACGCGCCACCTCGGCCAACCGGTCGCTCACCGCCGGGTGGCCGTAGAGGACGGGGGTGCGCGCGCCGCGCTCCGCGGCCTCCGCGAGGGCGGGGAGCAGTGAGGGGAGCAGTGAGGGGTCCGGGTTGCCCTGCGAGAGGTCCCGCGCCCCCGCGGGCACGGGCACCCGGATCGCCTCCCTCGGGCTGGTGGCCGGGCGGTCCCGCACCCGGGTGCCGCGCCGCCCGGCCGTCTCCACCACACCGCGCTCCCGCAGTGCCCGGTAGGCGGCGGCGGCGGTGTTCGGGTCGACGCCCAGCCGCCTCGCGAGCTCCCGCATCGGCGGCAGCACCGCACCGGGGGCCAACCGGCCCTCCGACACGGCCTGTTCGACGCTTGCGGCGATCTCGGCGGCACGACGTCCGGTGATGCGATATTCTTCTAGCACAAACAAGAGTATGCACTAGTACGTAAGCGAGAACAACGGGAGACCGACCGTGTCCGACACCGACTACCCGTCGACCGCCCGCACCTCGCCGACCCGGTCCCGCGAGCGTGTCCACTACGACCGGGAACTCGTGCACGGGATACTCGACCAGAGCTGCGTCTGCCACCTCGGCTTCGTCCGGGAGGGCCTGCCCGTGGTGCTCCCCACTCTGTACACGCGGCTCGGCGAGGTGCTCTACCTGCACGGCTCGACGGGCGCCGCCGCACTGCGCGCCGCCCAACGCCCCGGCGGACTCGCGGTGTGCGTCACGGTCACCCTGGTCGACGCCCTGGTGCTCGCCCGGTCGGGGATGCACCACTCGGTCAACTACCGCTCCGTGGTCGCCCACGGCGCGGCGCGGCCGGTCACGGACCCGGCGGAGCAGAAGCGGGTCCTGAACGCCCTGGTCGACCAGGTGCTCCCCGGCCGGGCGGCGGACACCCGTCCGCCCGACGCCAGGGAGCTCGCCGCCACCGCGGTGCTCGCCCTCGACCTGTGCGAGGTCTCGGCCAAGGTCCGCACCGGCGGCCCCGCCGACGACCCGGGCGACGTCCCCCTCCCGCACTGGAGCGGCACGGTGCCCCTCCACACCCGCTACGGCGAGCCCGTCCCCGCCGGCGACCTGGACCCCGCGATCCCGGTCCCCGACTACCTCCGCGATGCCCTCGGGGCACCGGCCCGGCACTGAGCCCGGGCGCCCGCGGCACCGCGCCCGCGGACCGCTACGGGACGGACCCGGCGGTGCTCTGCTCGACGCCCGGCTCCCCCGCCGCCGCGGAGGGACCGCCCTGCGGCACCGGGAGCGGCTCCGGTGCGGCGGGGGCGGCGCGCTGGGCGACGTAGGCACCGCACAGGACCACGGCGCCGCCGAGCACCTGGGCCGCCGCCAGGTGCTCCTTGAGCAGCACCCACGCAAGCCCGGTGGCGATCACCGCCTCCAGGCAGGCGACCACCCCGGCCACCTGCGGCGAGAGCCGTCGCACCGCCACCACACCGGTCACGTAGGCCGCCACTGTGGCGATCAACACGATCCAGGCGAGCAGGACGGCCGCGGGCACCCACGCGCGGCCCATCGCCGCCTGCCCGGCCAGGACGTCCCAGTCGGTGCGCCAGGGGCGGGCGACGGCCGTCAGCAGCAGGGCGCCGACCAGCAGTCCGTACGCGATCACCCCGAGCGGCTCCGGTGCGGGGCGGCCATCCGCGCGCCCGTGGTCGGACAGCACGAAGTAGCCGACCTGGCAGCAGGCGGCACCCAGGGCGAGCAGCAGTCCGACCGCGTCGAAGGCGAGACCGGACCAGATCTCCACGACACAGGCGAGGCCGCCGACGGCCAGTACGACCCCGGCGCCCGCCGCGCGCGCCACGGGTCGGCGCTGAACGAAGCGGACCCAGCCCAGCACCAGGGCGGGAGCCAGGTACTCGATCAGCAGGGCCACCCCCACCGGGATCCGGGAGATCGCGGCGAAGTAGCAGGCCTGCACCCCCGCGACCGCGAACAGTCCGAAACCGGCGAGCAGCGCGGGCCGCTCCCACACCAGGCGCCGATGGCGCCAGGCGGCCGGCAGCAGGACCAGCGCCGCCCCCGTCACCCGGAGCCAGGTCACCTGGAGCGGTCCCAGGCCCGCTTCGATCAGCGGCTTCGCGGCCACACCGGAACCGCCGAAAGCGAAGGCGGAAAGGAGCGCCAGGGCCGTCCCCGTGCGGAGTGCGGGGTTCGTCGGAGAGGGCATGGCCCCATCATGCCCACCCGGTACAGGAGTGTCGATCCTTTCACCCCTGTCGCCGGTGCGCCGGTGGCCCTCGGTCGGCGGGGCAGCCGCGCGATCTCCGCAACCGTTGCCCGGCGCCGCTCGTCACCCCTGGGTGAGAGAAGGCGCCCACTGCCAGGGAGGCTCATGGCCACACGCGCCGAGGTCCGAGTGCACACCTGGATGGTGGCGCTGCTCGGCGCGGACCGCCGCCAGTACGTCTACCGGGTCTACGCCCCGCCCGACGCGCTGCCCGGCGACCTCTTCTGGTCCACCTTCCACCGGCACGACGAAGAAGGGCTGCCGCCCGCCTCGGACGCCTTCGACAGCGCCGAGATATGGCGGCTGCGGCGCGCCTGAACCCGCCCTGCCCCGTGTGGACGAACGCCGCCACTCAGGCCGTCGGCAGCCAGCCGACGCGGTCGGCCAGCAGCGCGTACCCGAGGAACGCGACGATGTCGATCAACGCGTGCGCCGCGACCAGCGGGCCCACCCGTCCCCAGCGCCGGTAGAGCAGGACGAACACCACGCCCATCACGAGGTTCCCGACGAAGCCCCCGATGCCCTGGTAGAGGTGGTACAGGCCGCGCAGCAGGGCGCTCGTCCCCAGCGAGGCCGAGGCCGACCAGCCCAGCTGATCCAACCGCCGGAGCAGGTAGCCGACAACGATCACCTCCTCCAGCACGGAGTTCTGCACAGCGGAGAGGACGAGCACCGGGAACTTCCACCAGACCTCGGGCAGCGACTCCGGCACGACGGTCAGGTTGAATCCCGCCGCCGTGGCTCCCAGGTACAGCGCCAGTCCGCTGCCGCCGATCACAGCCGCCACCAGCGCCCCCCGCGCCAGGTCCGAGCCCGGACGCCGCAGGTCGAAACCGATCGACCGCACCCCGTCCGCGTCCGCCGGCTCCTCCGCCCCGGCGGCGCGGTCCGGGCCGGGCCGCTGCTGCGAGGCGCGGGCGCGCAGCCGGTCCCGCAGCAGCAGGTGGGCCACCAGGGCGACGGGCGCCAGCGCCGTGGTGATACCGAAGAGCTGCCAGGCCAGGTCCAGCCATGGCCGGTCGGGGGCGAGCGAGCCGTTGAGGTTCGCGGCCTGGTCCCGCAAGCCGCCCGGCCGGGTGAGCGAACCGGTGAAGCTGATCAGGGCGGAGACGGCGCTGGCCCCCAGCGACAGCGCCAGGACCAGGAGCGTCTCCTGCCGCAGCGTCCGGCGCGTCCGCCAACCAAGGGGTGTACCGGTCGCCGTCGCCTCGGGCTCTGCCCGCACCGTGCCTCCGCATGAGGGTTCTCGTCGGTCGTTCACGACGCGCGCCCCGGCGGCGGATCGCGGACGCATCCGCACGGGGCCGACGGCGTCCCCGGCAGCGTACCCGCGGCGGCTACGGACCCGGCGGCCAGCAGTGCACCGGCTCGCCCTCGCGCACGTGCTCGCAGTAGCGCCGGACGGTGGCGGCGAGCGCCTTCTCCCGGTCCAGCCCGCTCTCGCGGGCGCGGTGGTACGCCGCGACCTGCCAGGCCGCTCCGTTGGTGCGGCGGCGGCAGCGGCCCTCGATGACACCGAGGTAGCGGTCCCGGTCGGCGGGCTCCACACCCCACGCGTCGAGTCCGGCGGCGGCCAGCGGCAGCAGTTCCTCCAGCACCAGGCGGTCGGCGGGAACGGTCGCCAGGCCACCGCCGCGGCCCGGACGGGGCCACTGGAGGCGGGCGTCGATGCCGTGGCGGCAGGCGGCCCGCAGGTTCTGCTCCGCGGTGGCGAAGGGGAGCCGGCTCCACACCGGCCGGTGCTCGTCGGCGAGCGCGCGCACCAGGCCGTAGTAGAAGGCCGCGTTCGCCAGCACGTCGGTGACCGTCGGCCCCGCGGGGAGCACCCGGTTCTCCACCCGCAGGTGCGGCACACCGTCGGCGATGTCGTAGACCGGGCGGTTCCACCGGTAGATCGTCCCGTTGTGCAGGACGAGCTCGGCGAGCGAGGGCACAGCGCCGGAGGCCAGTGCCTCCAGCGGGTCCTGTGCGTCGCACACCGGCAGCAGCGCGGGGAAGTAGCGCACGTTCTCGGCGAACAGGTCGTGGACCGAGTCGATCCACCGCTCGCCGAACCAGGTGCGGGGCCGCACACCCTGCTCGCGGAACTCGGGCGGTCGGGTGTCGGTCGACTGGAGGAAGAGCGGTATCCGGGATTCGCGCCACAGTTCACGGCCGAAGAGGAAGGGCGAGTTGGCACCCACCGCCACTTGCGCCGCCGTCACCGCCTGGGCCGCGTTCCACACGTCAGGAAAACGCTCGGGGGTGACCTGGAGATGCAATTGCACGGAGGTGCACGCCGCCTCGGGTGCAATGGAGTCGGAAACGTAGTCGAGATGTTCCACCCCCTCGATGTCGAGTACGACCTCCTCCCCGCGCGCCACCATGATCTGCTCGTTCAGGAGGGTGTAGCGGTCCGCGGCGGAGAGGTTCGCCGACACCAGATCGCCTCCGGTGAGGGTGGGCAGAATGCCGATCATCACGATTCCCGCGTCCACCTCCCCCGCCTTTCGGTCGGCATACGCCAGCCCGGTGCGCAGTTCCTCGGCCAACTGGTCCAGGACGCGGCCGGTGAGCTCGTGCGGGACGATGTTCACTTCGAGGTTGAACTGGCCGAGCTCGGTCTGGAAGTCGTGACTGGCGATGCGCGTGAGGACCTCCGCGTTCATCATCCGGGGCATTCCGGCGGCGTCCGCGAGATTCAGCTCGATCTCCAGCCCCATGCGGTTGCGCGGACCCTGGAAGCGGCGCTGCGCCAGCATCTGCTCCAGACCGGCGAGACAGCGGTGGAGCTTCTCCCGGTAACGCCTGCGGTCCGACAGAGCGAATCCGTCGGCCGCGACCTTCTCCCCCATCGCTGGGCCCCTCCTCGACTGAACGCGTTCCCGGATGATGCCCTGCCCCGTGATCGACAACTCCCCGGGAAGACTCTCACGGCGGCGCTCCGTCCACACCTATCAGCAGGCACATTACGACGGCATACTGGAGTGTGTTCCCGATACCTCCGGCGCGCATTGCCGACGGGCGATTTCCGGCCTCCCACCGGCGCGGATGAGCCGAGGCCCGCGCCCCGGAGCGGAAAACCCACCGGCGGGCCCCCGCAGCCGATGTCCGGATGGACTCTTGCCGGAAACATTCCGAGCGGCTAGCGGAAAAGCGAGGGGAACATTTGTCGTATACACTCCGAGCTGAGGCTGTGACGTGACGCCCGAGGGCGCCGGTCCCCGCACGACCTCCCGACCGCCCAGGCGGTCCCGGCTCGCCGACAGCGTCGTCCGCGCCCCGCCACGCACCCCGTGACTCACGAGCGAGAGGCGACCCACCATGTCCTTGCACACCCTTGTCGCACCTGCCCCCGCGCTGCGCACCGTGCACGCGGCACTCGGTTCCGCCGCCGCCGTCCGCGGCGCCCGCACGCCGCTCGCGATCCGTGCGGTCGGCAGCACGCTCCGGCCCGAACTCCCGCTGCCCGTGCACGTCCTGAGCGGACTCGACGCGCCGACCGGGCCCCCGCGGACCACCCTCACCGGGTGGCGCTTCCTGCTCCGCGGCAACGGGCCGGCGGTAGGCACGGCCGAGACCGTGCTGACCCCGGACGGGTATGCCTTCTCGCACTTCGGTGAGGGCCCCTACGTGGCCTCTGCCGAGAACGCCCTGCGCCGGGCCGCAGCCCTGCCGGGGTCCTACCAGCCGCGGCTGCTGTCCATCCCGGAGCTCTACATGCTGACGCTGTGGCTGCACGCGGACGCGGGCGCCCCGCAGGACGAGGCGGAGCCCGCACTCACGGACTCCGACCTGCTGGTGCCGCTGGCGCCCGCCCCGCCCGGTATCGCGGCGGACCGGCCGCACCGGGTGGACGAGTTGCTCCCCCTGCTGAGCCACCGGCTGCTGCCCGGCCCGATGCTGGAGGCGCCGGCCGCCTGACCGCGCGGAACGGCGAGGGGCCACGGAACCGTTGACGGTTCCGTGGCCCCTCGCCGTTCCGCGCGGTCAGGCGGGGCGTACGTCCCGGGGCGGACGCGCCCCGCCCTCAGGCAACCGCCCGCACGGGTGACACGTCTTCACCCGATGAGGAGCGGTGCCCCGAAATCCCTGCGGAACCCTCTTGGCAGGACGACACTGGGTACCGGCAGTCGGATCGAAACGGGGAACTGCCATGAACGCAGGAAACGTCGAAGCCGTACACCGCGGCGAACCGTGCCGCAGTACGAGTACCACTCCACAGCGAAAGAACTCCGCCATGTGTCAGCACCAGCCGCCCTGCCCCTCAGCCGCCTCAGTCGACCGGGAGGCCGCCCACCTCGTGGCCCACCACCCGGAGCAGGGCTGGAGTCTGCTGTGCAACGGCGTCCTCCTCTTCGAGGACACCGGGGAGCTGCTGCCCGACGGTCGGATCATCGCACCGCACCGCCCGCCGGGCGGCGGCCGGTTCACCGCGACGGTCTGAACGGTGGGCCGGCGGCCCGGGCACCGAGCCGGGCGGTCCACCGCACTGCCCGGACGACCGCTCAGCCGTCGTACGCGTCCAGGGGCGGGCAGGAGCAGACGAGGTTGCGGTCACCGAACGCGCCGTCGATCCGCCGCACCGGCGGCCAGTACTTGTCGGACGCCGCCGCTCCCGCGGGGAACACGGCCGTCTCACGGGTGTACGGGCGATCCCACTCCCCCACGAGCTGCTCCGCGGTGTGCGGGGCACCGCGCAGCGGGTTGTCCTCGACCGTCCACTCCCCCGATCCCACCTTCTCGATCTCCGCGCGAATAGCGATCATCGCCTCGCAGAACCGGTCGATCTCCGCGAGGTCCTCGCTCTCGGTCGGTTCGATCATCAGCGTGCCCGCGACGGGGAACGACATGGTCGGGGCGTGGAACCCGTAGTCGATCAGGCGCTTGGCCACGTCGTCGATGCTCACCCCGGTCGCCTTCGTCAGCGGACGGACGTCGATGATGCACTCGTGGGCGACGAGCCCGCCCGGACCGCTGTAGAGCACCGGGTAGTGCGACTCCAGCCGCTTGGCGATGTAGTTGGCGCTGAGCACCGCGACCTGGGTGGCCCGACGCAACCCCTCCGCGCCCATCAGCCGGACGTAGGCCCAGGAGATCGGCAGAATCCCGGCCGACCCCCAGGGTGCGGCCGAGATCGGCCCGATCCCCGTCGCGGGCCCCGCCTCGGGCTGGAGCGGGTGGTTGGGCAGGTACGGCGCCAGGTGGGCGCGCACGCCGACCGGACCGACACCCGGTCCGCCGCCGCCGTGCGGAATGCAGAAGGTCTTGTGCAGGTTGAGGTGCGAGACGTCCGCACCGAACCTGCCCGGCTTGGCGAGCCCGACGAGGGCGTTGAGGTTGGCCCCGTCCACGTAGACCTGGCCGCCCGCGTCGTGGACGGCGGCGCAGATGTCGGAGATGTTGTCTTCGAACACGCCGTGCGTGGACGGGTAGGTGACCATCAGGACGGCCAGTTCGTCCGCGTGCCGCTCGATCTTGTCCCGCAGGTCGGACACGTCGACGTCCCCGGTCTCGCCGGTCCTCACCACCACGACCCTCATCCCGGCCATCACCGCGCTCGCGGCGTTCGTGCCGTGCGCCGAGGAGGGGATCAGGCAGACCGTGCGCTCGGTGTCGCCGTTCGCACGGTGGTGGGCACGGACCGCGAGCAGACCCGCCAGTTCGCCCTGCGAGCCGGCGTTCGGCTGGACGGACACCTTGGCGTAGCCGGTGAGTTCGGCCAGCCGCTCCTCCAGCTCCCGGATCAGCGTCAGGTAGCCCTCGGCCTGCTCGGCCGGCGCGAAGGGGTGCAGCCCGCCGAACTCGGGCCAGGTGATCGGCTCCATCTCGGTGGTCGCGTTCAGCTTCATCGTGCAGGAGCCCAGCGGGATCATGCCGCGGTCCAGCGCGTAGTCGCGATCGGCGAGCCTGCGCAGGTAGCGCAGCATCGCCGTCTCCGAACGGTGCCGGTGGAAGACGGGATGGGTCAGGAAGTCGTCCTCGCGCAGCAGCCCGGCCGGAAGCGCGTCGGCCACCCGGGAGTCGAGCGCGTCCACGTCGGCCCGGACCCCGAACGCGCCCCAGACGGCGGTGAGCTGCTCCGGCCCGGTGGTCTCGTCGCAGCTCACGCCGACCCGGTCGTCGTCCGCCTGCCACAGGTTGACGCCGGCAGCGCGGGCCGCGGCCACCACCTCGGCGGCCCGCCCCGGGACGTGGCCGGTCACGGTGTCGAAGTAGGACTCGTGCACCACCTCGACGCCGCCCTCGCGGAGTCCCGCGGCCAGGATCGTGGCCAGTCGGTGCGTGCGGCGGGCGATGGAGCGCAGTCCGTCCGGTCCGTGGTGGACCGCGTAGAGGCCGGCCATGACCGCGAGCAGGACCTGCGCGGTGCAAATGTTGCTGGTGGCCTTCTCCCGGCGGATGTGCTGCTCGCGGGTCTGCAGGGCCAGGCGGTAGGCCTTCTTCCCCGAGGCGTCGACCGAGACGCCGACCAGTCGGCCCGGCAGGTTGCGGGCGAACCTCTCCCGGACCGCCATGAAGCCGGCGTGCGGGCCGCCGAAGCCCATCGGCACGCCGAAACGCTGGGTGGTACCGACCGCGACGTCGGCTCCCAGCTCGCCGGGCGAGGTCAGCAGCGTCAGCGCGAGCAGGTCGGCGGCGACCGTGACGATCGCGCCCAGCTCGTGGGCACGGTCGACGACCGGCCCCAGGTCGCGGACGCGTCCGTCCGCACCGGGGTACTGGAGCAGCACCCCGAAGACACCGCGCTCGGCGAGCTCCGCCGGGATGTCCTCGGTGAGGTCCGCGACGACGACCTCGACGTCGGCCGGTTCGGCGCGGGTTCTGATCACGGCCACGGTCTGCGGCAGGCAGGCGGCGTCCACCAGGTACACCCCGCCCTTGACCTTGCCCACCCGGCGCGAGAGCGACATGGCCTCGGCCGCCGCGGTGGCCTCGTCCAGCAGCGAGGCTCCCGAGGTGGGCAGCCCGGTGAGGTCGGCGACCATCGTCTGGAAGTTGAGCAGCGCCTCCAGCCGGCCCTGCGAGATCTCCGGCTGGTACGGGGTGTACGCCGTGTACCAGGCCGGGTTCTCCAGGACATTGCGCAGGATGACCGGCGGGGTGAAGGTGCCGTGGTAGCCGAGTCCGATCATGGAGTCGAGCACCTGGTTCCGCCCGGCCAGGTCGCGGAGCTCCGCGAGCACCTCGGCCTCGCTGCGTGCGTCGGGGAGGTCGAGGGACTCGGTCGACTTGATGACGTCCGGCACGGCGGCACGGGTCAGCTCGTCGAGCGAGCCGTAGCCCACCTGTGCCAGCATCTTGGCCTGCTCCGCGCTGTCCGGCCCGATGTGCCGCTCCGCGAAGGGGACGGAGTGCTGGAGAGCGGCAAGGCCGACTCGGTCTGTGGTCATCTGGAGGCCTCCTGGTCTGCGCGACCTTCGAGGGGCACCGCGGCGCGGGTGCCCGTCCGGCCTCCCCCTCTGTCATCTCGACCTGAGAGTTTCACCGGTCCGCAGGGTGCTCGGGCCGGCTTTCACCGTCGGTGAGGGGGAACCGTGGGGCGGCTTGCGCTCCCGGATCGCCCTGCTTTCCAGAGTGACCTCGCCTGCGCGGTACGTGGGCCTGAGAGATTCCGGGGAGGGTTTGCTCCTTCGGCGCCCGCCGACCTGGGCCGGTGGGCTCTCCCGCGCGGGGTCGACAGCCACCGCCGAGCTTACCAGCGCCCACCGGCACCGGTCTGTGGTGCGGCTCTCGACTGGCCGGGGCGGCCGATGTGGTCTTTGCTGGGAGGGAGGTGGTGGGAACTCCTGCGGGACGCCCGCGAACCATCGGGAGGCACAGTGCACACCGACATCGATCCGCACAGTCTCATCGGCCGAAAGGCCCTCGACCAGGACGGCGTCAGGATCGGGACCGTCGACGAGGTCTACCTCGACGACGCGACGGGACGGCCCGAGTGGGCGTCGGTGCGCACCGGCCTCTTCGGTCGCGACGCCTTCGTGCCGCTGACGCCGAGCGAGTTCGTCGACGAGCAGTTGCGTGTCCCGTTCCGCCGGGCGCTGATCAGGGAGGCGCCCGACTTCGGAGTCGGCCGCCACCTCAGCCCCGAGCAGGAACTCCAGCTCGCCCATCACTACGGACTGCACCCGGCGAGCCCGAGGGACGCCCCGCCGCCGGGCGAGGAGCGCGAGTTCGGCACGGTCGCCGGCAGCGGTACGGCCGGGCACCGCCGGGACGGGGACGACGCGGTCGGGGAGGCTGGAGTGGAGAGGGCCGCGGGAGCCGGGCCGGAGGCGGCACCCCGTCAGCCGGGGAACGACCCGGACTGATCTCCCGCCGGCCCCGGGACCAGCGGCAGCGGCTCTCCGCGGCTCAGCTCCGGATCGTCCGCGGCGAGAGTGCGCACCCGGCCCGGTGGGGAGTCGGGGCGCTCGAAGCGCACCGTCACGCGGCCCAGCCCGCCGCCCTGCACCCAGCCGGGCCCGTGCACGGTGTGGCGGACGTCCAGGCCGGGCAGCAGCCACTGCTCCCGGCGGAGTTCCGGTGGGGAGTCCGCCGGCACCGTCTCCGCACCGTCCCCGCCCCGCGGTTCGGGCGCGGAGGGCTCGTCCGCACCCGCGAACTGAGCGAAGAGGTCCTCCTGGGCGTAGTCGGCCAGTCCGCTCACCCCGACCCCCAGCAGCCGCACCCCCGTGGTGGTGTCCACCGACTCGACCAGCCGGGCGGCCGCCTCCCGGACGACCCGGGTGTCGTCGGTCGGCCCGCGGAGGGTCTCCGACCGGGTGAGAGTGGCGAAGTCGTGGCTGCGCACCTTGACCACCACGGTGCGTCCGGACCGGCCGGCCGCCCGCAGCCGCTCCGCGCAGCGGTCGGCCAGGTGGCCGACCTCCCACTGGATCCGCCCCCGGTCGGTGAGGTCGATGTCGTAGGTGTCCTCGACCGACACGGACTTCGACGCCCGGTCCGTGACGACCGGGCGGTCGTCGACGCCCCGGGCCATGGTGTGCAGGGAGAGCCCGTGGGCCCGGCCCAGCAGCCGCACCAGTTCCGCCTCGCCGGCCAGCTCGGCCTCGCCGACCGTGCCGATGCCGGCCCTGCGGAGCACCTCGCCGGTGGCCGGCCCGACCCCGGGCAGAATCCGCACGGACTGCGGGGCGAGCAGCGCGCGCTCCGTCCCCGGCTCGATGAGCCGCAACCCGTCCGGTTTCGCCCGCTCGGAGGCGATCTTCGCCAGCATCTTGGACCCCGCAAGACCGACGGACCCGCTGAGTCCCGTGGCGGCACGGATCGCCCTCCGCAGTTCCGCGCCGACCGCCTCGGCCGCCTCGGCCGTGCCCGGCACACCGCCCGCGGCCAGGTCCACGAAGGCCTCGTCCAGACTGAGCGGCTCCACCAGCGGGGAGAGCGTCGCGAGGATGCCCATCACCGTGTCGCTGAGCCGCCGGTAGAAGCCGAAGCGTGGGGTGAGGTAGGCGGCGTTCGGGCAACGCCTGCGGGCCTGCGCGGTGGGGAGTGCCGAGTGCACGCCGAACCGGCGCGCCTCGTAGGAGGCCGTGGCCACCACACCGCGCGGGCCGAGCCCGCCCACCACCACGGGCTTGCCCCGCAGACTGGGCTTGGCGGCCTGCTCGACGCTCGCGAAAAACGCATCCATGTCCAGATGCAGAATGCTCGGTGCGCTTCTCACACCCACCTATGCTGCCGCACGGGTCCGACAACGGCCCGCCGCACGGCTTCGGAGGACGGGCCGCACGGCGCCGTGCGGACGCTCCCGTTCAGCCGGCCCGGTTGCGGCGGCGGGCCAGCTCGTCGGACGGGTTGTCCGCGACGAGCGTCTCGCCGGTGTCCACCCGCTCCGCGTGCAGCTGGGACAGGGCGGTGCGCACGTCGCGCCACACCACGCCGACCGCGATGCCGAAGACGCCCTGACCGCCCTGGAGGAGGTCGACGACCTCGTCGGGGGAGGTGCACTCGTGGACGGTGGCTCCGTCGCTCATCAGCGTCATCCGGGCCAGGTCGTGCGGTCCTCTGGTGCGCAGGTGCCGCACCGCGGTGCGGATGTTCTGCAGCGACACCCCCGCGTCCAGCAGCCGCTTGACGATCTTGAGCACCACCACGTCGCGGAACCCGTAGAGCCGCTGACTGCCCGATCCCCTCGCCGAGCGGACGCTCGGCTCGACCAGGCCCGTACGGGCCCAGTAGTCGAGTTGCCGGTAGGTGATGCCGGCCGCGGCACATGCGGTCGGACCGCGATATCCCACCTGTTCCTCGGGCTCCTCGCCGGGTTCGGGACCCGGCTCGGGTACGGGTTGCGCCGGTGCTCCGTACCACGGAGAGGGGCCCTCGGCCGTCCTGCCGTCGCCGGTGCTTCTCACGCCGACCCTCCATCCCTTCACGTCCCGGGGAACCTTCCGGGACCAGCCTCCATGACGGTAGGCAGTCGCTCGGGGTGCGTCAACGATCGCCACACTCGGCACGCCGGGTGAAAATGACCCATCGAGTGGTTTGACGTTACTTCAGAGCGGGAACGGGCGTCTTTTGGACCTGTTTCCGTCTCACTGGTTGCTGCCGAAGTCCTCCGGCGAGATCTGGTCCAGGAACTCCCGGAACTTCTCGACCTCATCCTCCTGCTCATCCGGGATGGCGATCCCCGCGTCGTCCAGGACGGCGTCGCTGCCGTAGATCGGCGTACCGGTACGCAGCGCGAGGGCGATGGCGTCCGAGGGGCGCGCACTCACCTCGGCGCCGCCGGCGAACACCAACTCGGCATAGAACACCCCTTCGCGCAGGTCCGTGATCCGGACCGCGGTGAGTTCCTGACCGACCGCCTCCAGCACGTCCTTGAACAGATCGTGCGTCAGCGGACGGGCCGGGGTCATGCCCTGCTGGGCGAAGGCGATCGCGGTCGCCTCCCCCGGTCCGATCCAGATGGGGAGGTAGCGGTCGCCTCCCACTTCACGCAGGAGCACGATCGGCTGGTTGGAGGGCATCTCCACCCGGACACCCACGACGTCGAGCTCATTCACACGGCAACCCTAGGACGTGCGCCACCTGTTTGGGTAGTCGGGAACCCCGCGGCGCGGTTCACCCCGACCCCTTGACACGCAGCGCGGACTGGACGAATGCGGCATGCAGACGCACCGAGAGCGAGGCAAGTTCCCCCGCCGTGGCCTCCGCACACGCCCGGATCTGCGGATTGCGGTGCCGCCGCAACGGCGCCACCACCTGCTCCACGAGGCCCGCCTCGCGTTCGGCGGCCGCCTTCACTGCACGCAGGTGACGCGGTTCGAGGCCGTACCCGCCCAGCCCGGCCACGAGCCGGGCCACCTCGACCGCCTCCGGCGGATATCCATCGTCGTCGAGCGGCGGGATCAGGCCGTGGGACTCCCATTCGGCCAGCTGCTCCGCCGAGATGCCCGCGGCCGCCAGCAGCTCCGCCCTGCCGAGTGCCACCGGGGCGGGCTCCCCCGACGGTCGGGCGGCCTCCAGGAGTCCGTCGGGAAGCGCGGACACTCCGGCTCGCCCCGGGAGCACCGGCTGCTCGCCCCGGTCCCGCGCATCGAGGTGCTCTCTGATCACCCGCAGCGGCAGGTAGTGGTCGCGCTGCATCCGCAGCACGCTGCCGAGGCGCTCCACGTCCCGGGCGCTGAACTTGCGGTAGCCCGAGGGCGTGCGCTGCGGCTCGACCAGGCCCTCGGACTCCAGAAAGCGGATCTTGGAGACGGTTACCTCGGGGAACTCCTCGCGCAGCAGGGCGAGCACGGCCCCGATACTCATCGGGCCGCGCTCCGTGGTGGCGGTGCCGTTGCCGGCACCGCCCGACGGTGTGTGAAGCATGAACCTTCCCTGGAGGGGCCTGTCAGATGCTTCGCTGGCTGGCGAAGAACACCAACCGGAACTTTCCGATCTGGACTTCGTCGCCGTTGGTGAGGACGACGGCATCGATGGCCTCGCGGTTGACGTACGTCCCGTTGAGGCTTCCGACATCCGAGGCCGTGAAGTGGCCGTCCCGCCCTCGGCGGAACTCCACGTGGCGCCGGGAGACGGTCACGTCGTCGAGGAAGATGTCGCTCTGCGGATGACGTCCGGCCGTCGTCAGCTCCCCGTCCAGCAGGAACCTGCTGCCGGAGTTCGGGCCCCTGCGGACGATCAGCAGCGCCGATCCCATCGGCAGCGCCTCGACGGCCGCCGTGGCCTCCGGGGAGAGCATCGGCGTCTGACCGGTGACCTCGGCGTCGTACGACTCCAGGCCGGAGATCGAGATCGTCGACGTGGTCTCCGAGGGGCGCTCCGCGGGAGTGCCTCCCCTCAGCGGGGCCCCGCAGTTCGAGCAGAACCTGCTCGCCTCCGCGGCCTCGGCTCCACACCTCGGGCACACCGGCACACTGAACCCTCCACCCTTACTTGAGGCTGATGGTTCTGTGGAACCTATGCGGCCCGATGCGCCCTGGTCAACAGAGGCAGCGCCGTGACCACCCGAATTGCCGCCATCCGGGGCATTGAGCTCGTCACGGAAGAGCGGCCGCTCCGCACCCGCCTCCGGCGCCTCCTCGTCCACCGCGGCTCCGTGCCGCGAGGCGCGGTGACGCGGGGCGGTGTCCCCGGCGTCCCGGCGCTTGCCGAACAACTTCGCAAGAAAACTCACGGGCGATTCCCCTCGCACGAAACAGACCCGCCCGTGGGGCAGGACAGACCCTCATTGCACACACTGGCCGATCCGGACATCCTGGCAACGTCCGTTGCCTCCACACAGTTTCCACCACTCGGCGCCCGGGTGGCGCGTCGGCCCCCCGGAAAGCCACTCACCCGTCTCACCGGGAGGACGACTGAGCGTAATCAGGCTGTTCCTCGGACCGCAAGGCGTCCACGACGATCTTTTCGGAACGCTCGACGGACACCCCGGCCTGCTCGTTCTCCAGCGTCTGCACCACCCCACCAGGGATGTTGAGCGCCGGCTCCAGGTCCTGCGGACGGCCGATGACCTCGAACCGGTACGGCGGCGACACCTTGCGGCCGTCGATCCGCACCCCGCTGTCCGCCTCGGCGAAGTAGGTCCCCGCCACGACCCGCACCTCGTTGATCTGGAGGGCTTCCGCGCCCGCGGCGCGCAGTTCCTGGATAGCATCCAGCAGCCGGTCGGCCTCCACCGCGCCCACCCGGTCCGTGATGGTCAGGCGGATGCCGGGCCCCTCGGCCGCGACGGTGCCGGCCAGCACGCCGAGCTGGCCGGCCCGTTCCCGGGTCTGCTTCCGCGCCTCCTCGGCCTGGTCGGAGCTGTTCTCCAACTCCGACTTCTGCCCCTCGAGACGGGACTTCTCGGACTCCAGCCTGTCGTTGCGCTGGTCCAGCTCCCCCAGAATCCGCACCAGGTCCTCCTGTCGGGCTCCCAGCAGCGAGCTGTCCTCACTGGTCGAGCGGACCTGGATGGCCAGTCCCAGCCCCAGGACACCCAGGAGCACGGCAGTCACCAACTGGTTCCGGTTCACCCGGGGTGGCCAGAGCCCCGCAGCCAGTCGCTGCCGACCGGTGAGCACCGGAGCGGCATTCGCCTGCTGCGGTCCGTCCGCCGCACCATCGGAATCCGCGTGCGAGGCGGCCGCAGCGCCCGTACGGCCCCGCTGCTCGGCCGCTTCCGCCTCGATGCCGGGGGCGGGTTCGCCGCCCGGATCGGGCCGCGGCGACGCCGGGCGCGGCTCCGCCGGGCCCGTGCGCGGCGCCCCGGAGCGGCGCCCCTCGGCGCCGCGGGCCTCTTCGGATTCCCTGTCCTCGCTGCTCATGACCTCACGCCCGGAAGATGTGGCGACGGATCGCCGCGGCATTGGAGAAGATGCGGATGCCCAGCACCACGACCACGCCGGTGGAGAGCTGGGCTCCGACACCCAGCTTGTCCCCCAGGAACACGATCAGTGCCGCCACGACCACGTTGGAGAGGAAGGAGACGACGAAGACCTTGTCGTCGAAGATCCCGTCCAGCATCGCCCGGAGGCCGCCGAAGACCGCGTCCAGCGCGGCGACCACGGCGATGGGCAGATACGGCTCCACGACCGTCGGCACCACGGGCTGCAGGACGAGTCCGGCGACGACTCCCACGATCAGGCCCAGTACGGCGATCACGATGTGCTGCCCTCTCCCTTTTCCACCGGCTCGGCGGTGCGCACGGTCAGGCTCGGTGCGGCGGGCAGCCGCACCTCCTCCTGCTCGGCGATGCTCGTCCGGATTCCGTAGTTCTCCTGCAGCACGTGCAGATACTGCCCGTCCGCACTGTTCTGGAACGCGGTGCTCAGCTCTCGGCTGTCCCCGACCGCGAGCAGGGCGTAGGGCGGCACCAGCGGCTTGTTGTCCACCAGCACCGCGTCGCCCGCGGCGCGGATCGCGGAGAGCGCGGTCAGCCTCTGGCCGTTGATGGCCACCGCCTCCGCACCGGACTGCCACAGGCCGTTCACCACGCGTTGGAGGTCGCGGTCCCTGACCCGGCCGTTGTCGGAGAACTGAGTGCTCTCCCGCGGACCGCCGGCCTCGCCCCCGGTGCCCTCTGCGTCGTCGACGACCAGCTTGATGCCCGGGCCCTCCACCGGGGTCGCCCCGGCGAGCAGCCCGACCAGTTCCCCGGTGTCGCCGCCGTGTTCCCGCAGCGCCTCGCGCTGCATGGCGGCCACGGTCTCGCGGAGCCCGTCCACCCGCTTCTGGAGCCCGTCCGCGTCGGAGGTGCCATTCTTGATCCGCTCGACCAGGTCCTGACGCTCCCTGGCCTCCGTGGGTGCCGCGACGCGCGCCTCGGCGGCGCCGAGCGTCACCACGGAGGCGGCCAGCAGCAGCCCCAGTGCGAGCACGAGTTTACCCCGGAGGCCGGTCGGGAGACGCGAGCACCCCACGGCGCCGCGGCGGGCGGCGGCCTCCGCGTAGCCGTCGTCGAGACTGTGCTCCATCACGTTGGTCAACAGGGACATGGAGGCATCGGGTCGCGCAGGCCGCGGTGCGGTACTCCGTTCGGGGTGCTGCTGCGACATGCCGCACATCGTCGCACGTCGGCCGCCCCTGCGCCGAACGGACCCACCGAAGTGCCCGATCGGGTCAACTCCGGTGGGCCGTCCGGGCGGCGGGACGGCGTGGCGTCAGCGGCCGGCGCTGTCGACCACGGCGGACCACTCGTCCAGCAGGGCCTGGGCGGAGGCCTCGTCCGGCCCCTCTGCCCAGAGATGCGTGATCGCTTCCGCTGGGTCGGGGAGCACCATCACCCAGCGTCCGTCGGACTCCACGACACGCACTCCGTCGGTCGTGTCGACCGACCGGTCGCCAGCCGCCTCCACGACGCTGCGCATCACGAGGCCCTTTACCGCCCACGGCGTGGCCAGGTCGCGCTTGGCCACGTGGGCCCGGGGGATCCGTGCGTCGATCTGACTGAGCGTCAACTGGGTCCTGGCCACGAGTCCGATCAACCGGACGAACGCCGCGGCACCGTCGAAGACCGAGCTGAACTCGGGCACGATGAAGCCGCCGCGGCCGTCGCCGCCGAAGACGGTGGTCTCCTCCCGGCCCACTCGCGTGAGGTCGTCCGGCGAGGTCGTCGTCCATTCGACCTGGGTGCCGTGGTAGGCCGCCACCTGCTCCGCGATCCGGGTGGTCGTCACCGGCAGGGCCACCCGGCCGCTGCGACGTTCCGCCGCGATCAGGTCGAGCAGGACCAGCAGGGCGCGCTGGTCCTCGATCAACTGCCCGCGCTCGTCGACCAGGGAGAGGCGCTCCCCCACGGGGTCGAACCGGACACCGAACGCGGCCCTGGCGGACGCGACGATCTCACCGAGGCGGACCATGCCGGCCTGCCGCGTCTCCGCGGTCTCGGTCGGACGCGACTCGTCCAGTCCGGGGTTGATGGTCAGTGCGTCCACCCCGAGCCGTCCGAGCAGACTGGGCAGCACCAGACCCGCGCTGCCGTTCGAGGCGTCGACGACGACCTTCAGCCCGGCATCGGCGATGCCGCTGGTGTCGAGCTCCCGCAGCAGCGAACCGGTGTACGCGTCGAAGACGCTCGCCGGGAACCGCAGATCGCCGATCTCGCCGGGGAAGGCCCGGCGGAACTCCTGCCGCTGGTATACGCGGTCGAGTTTGCGCTGGGCGGCCTGAGAGAGGTCGGCACCCCGCTCGTCGAAGAACATGATGTCCACGGAGTCCGGTACACCAGGCGTCGTACGGATCATGATGCCGCCGGCGCTGCCCCGGGCCGTCTGCTGGCGCGCCACCGGCAGCGGGACGTTCTCCAGGTCCCGGACGTCGATCGCGCTGGTCTGCAGGGCGGAGATCATCGCCCGCTTCAGTGCGCGCGCACCGCGGGAGTGGTCGCGCGCGGTGGTGACCGTGGAACCCTTCTTCAGAGTCGTCGCGTAGGCGCCGGCGAGTCGCACCGCGAGTTCCGGGGTGATCTCCACGTTGAGAATTCCGGAGACGCCGCGGGCACCGAAGAGATAGGCCTGCCCGCGGGACTCCCAGATGACGGAGGTGTTGACGAAGGCGCCCGCCTCGACCGTCTTGAACGGGTAGACCCGCACGTTGCCCTGGACGATCGATTCCTCGCCGACCAGGCATTCGTCCCCGATGACGGCGCCGTCCTCGATCCTCGCCGCCCGCATGACATCGGTGTTCTTGCCGATCACGCATCCGCGCAGATTGCTCTGCGGACCGATGTAGACGTTGTCGTGGACGACCACCTTGTGCAGGAAGGCACCGCTCTTGACCACCACGTTCGACCCGATGACGGTGTGCTCGCGGATTTCCGCGCCCGCCTCGACCTTCGCGTAGTCGCCGACGTACAGCGGCCCGCGCAGTTCCGCCTCGGGGCTCACCTCGGCACCCTCGGCGATCCAGACCCCCGGGGAGATCTCGAAGCCGTCGATGTCGACGTCGACCTTGCCCTCCAGTACGTCCGCCTGGGCCTTCACGTAGCTCTCGTGGGTGCCGACGTCCTCCCAGTAGCCCTCGGCGACATAGCCGTACACCGGCTTGCCGTCCTTCATCAGCCTGGGGAACACGTCACCGGACCAGTCGACGGAGACGTCAGGTTCGACGTAGTCGAATACCTCGGGCTCCATGACGTAGATGCCGGTGTTCACGGTGTCGGAGAAAACCTGGCCCCAGGTGGGCTTCTCCAGGAAGCGTTCCACCTTGCCCTCGTCGTCGACGATCGTGATGCCGAATTCGAGTGGGTTGGGCACACGGGTGAGGCACACCGTGACCAACGCGCCCTTCTCCCGGTGAAATTCTATCAGCTCGGTCAGGTCGAAGTCAGTGAGCGCGTCACCGGAGATCACCAGGAAGGAGTCGTCCTTGAGTGCCTCTTCGGCATTCTTGACACTGCCGGCCGTTCCGAGCGGCTTTTCTTCGTTGGCATAGGTGAGTTCCATCCCGAGTTCCTCACCGTCGCCGAAGTAGTTCCGGACAAGCGAGGCGAGGAACTGGACGGTAACCACTGTTTCGCTGAGACCGTGCCGCTTCAGCAGCCTCAGCACATGCTCCATGATTGGCCTGTTCACGACAGGCAGGAGCGGTTTGGGCATACTGGCGGTCATCGGGCGAAGACGAGTGCCTTCGCCGCCGGCCATCACGACGGCCTTCATGTCGGTTGCGCCCTCCTTGAAAAGACGACGGTCAATCCGACCGAGCCGCTCCGGACGACCGTGGAACACGTGCCCCGGCGGCGCCTCTGCTCGGCGACGCTGCCATGAGGGAGGCCTGCTCAGTCGGCTGCAGAGTCTGCTCGGAGAATCCGGCGGACCTGAACCACGTACAGGATTCCTGCCCACCAGTAGAGGGATGTACCCCATCCGGCGAACGCCCATCCGAAAACAGCAGCCAGCGACGACACCCAGCCGGATCCGTCACTGAGCAGCAGCAGCGGAAACGCATACATCAGGTTGAACGTCGCCGCCTTGCCCAGGAAGTTGACCTGCGGTGGGGCGAATCCACGACGGTCGAGTACCCAGACCATCGCAAGGAGAACCGCCTCTCTTGCGAGCAGGACGCCGGTCAGCCACAGCGGCAGAATCCCGCGCCAGGTCAGCCCGAGAAGTGTCGACAGGATGTACAGGCGGTCGGCCGCCGGGTCGAGGATGCGCCCCAGGCTGCTCACCTGGTTCCACCTGCGGGCGAGCTTGCCGTCGAGGTAGTCGCTGACCCCGCTCAGCGCCAGGACCAGCAGCGCCCAGAGGTCGAGGTTGGGGCCGCCGAACTCCGGCAGCAGGATGAGCCAGAGGAAGAGAGGGACGCCCAGGAGTCGCGCCATGCTGAGGACGTTGGGGATGGTGAGGATCCGGTCCGTCTGGACCCGGGTCTCCTGGACCTTCACCGGAGCCTCCTGTCGATATGCCTACTATGCCTACGATGCCCCTGACCTTACCGCCACCGCGGTCGCCGGCATCGCGGCCCCCGGGCACACGAGAACGAGCCCTGCCGGATGACCCGGCAGGGCTCTTCACTCAAGAATTGTTCGGCGGCGTCCTACTCTCCCACACACTCCCGCATGCAGTACCATCGGCGCTGAAAGGCTTAGCTTCCGGGTTCGGAATGTGACCGGGCGTTTCCCTCACGCTATAACCACCGAAACACAATGAAACACACACCACCCGCACACACACCCCACCCACCCGAAAACGGGGAATGACATGTGTATGGGGTCTGGTTGCTGTCTCAGAACCAACACAGTGGACGCGAGCACCTACGGACAAGCCCTCGGCCTATTAGTACCAGT
>NZ_AUKR01000029.1:0-43984 GCF_000424845.1 Streptomyces sp. TAA040
GGCTTGTCCGTAGGTGCTCGCGTCCACTGTGTTGGTTCTGAGACAGCAACCAGACCCCACACACATGTCATTCCCCGTTTTCGGGTGGGTGGGGTGTGTGTGCGGGTGGTGTGTGTTTCATTGTGTTTCGGTGGTTATAGCGTGAGGGAAACGCCCGGTCACATTCCGAACCCGGAAGCTAAGCCTTTCAGCGCCGATGGTACTGCATGCGGGAGTGTGTGGGAGAGTAGGACGCCGCCGAACAATTCTTGAGTGAAGAGCCCTGCCGGGTCATCCGGCAGGGCTCTTTCTCGTTTCCCCGGCCCCCCTTTTTTCCACTACCTCCGCCCCCACTCCCTTGTCTCGGTCCCTGGCGAGACCAGCCGCGGAAAGGCTCCCCCTTCTCGGGGGGCTGACGGGGAGTGCAGAGAGGCCGGAGGGGAGGAGGGGTGCGGGCCCCGCTCTTTCCGCTTCTGTCAGAGCCGGCCGGCGGCCTTGAGGGCGAGGTAACTGTCCGCCAGTTCGGGGGCCAGCCTGCCCGGCAGGGTGTCCACGACGCCGACGCCCTGCCGGCGCAGCGTCTCGGCTACCCGGCGTCGGTCGGCACGGGTGCGGGCGGCGGCGGCCGCCGCGTACACCCCGTCGACGGTGCCCCGGGACGCCGCCATCTCGGCGACCCGGGGATCGGACACCGAGCCCACCAGGAGCGTGTGCCGTTGCGTGAGCATCGGCAGCACCGGCAGCAGCCCCGCCTCCGCGGGGGCCGAGTCGAGCCCGGTCAGGAGTACCACGAGCGAGCGCTGCGGGGCCCGTTGCAGGATGGCGGAAGCCATGCCCCGGGCGTCCGCCTCGACGAGCTCCGCCTCCAGCGGGGCCATGGCGTTCACGAAGGCCGGCAGTACGTCGCCGGCCGTGCGGCCTTGCACGGAAGCGCGCACCCGCCGGTCGTAGCAGAGCAGGTCCACCCGGTCACCGGCCCGGGTGGCCAGGATGGTGAGCAGCATGGCCGCGTCCATGGCCGCGTCGAGCCGGGGCACGTCGCCGACGCGTCCGGCTGCCGTCCGCCCGGTGTCGAGCACCACGAGGAGGTGCCGGTCCCGTTCGGGACGCCAGGTGCGCACGGCGACACCCGTCTGCCGGGCGGTGGCGCGCCAGTCGATGGACCGGACGTCGTCCCCGGGGACGTAGTCCCGCAAGCTGTCGAACTCGGTTCCCTCACCGCGGGTGAGCACGCTGGTCCGGCCGTCGAGCTCCCGCAGGCGGGCGAGCTTCGCGGGAAGGTGCTTGCGGCTCTCGAAGGCCGGGAGCACCCGCACCGTCCAGGGCACCTCGTGGTTGCCCTGGCGGGCGGCCAGGCCGAGCGGACCGTGGGAGCGGACCGTGACCAGGCGGGCCTTGCGGTCGCCACGGCGGGTGGGCCGGAGGCGGGTGGTCAGGCGTCGCCGCTCGCCGGCCGGGACGGTGGCCCGGTGCCGGGCCCCGCCGCCGTTGTCCCCGGGCGGGAGGCTGCTGGGCGGCCAGCCGTCCCGGAGCTCGGCACGGAGCGTGCGTCCGCTGGGGTTCGTGAGGCGGAGCTGCACTTCCGCGGGAGAACCGAGCCGAACTGATGTATCACCGGAACGGGTGAACTGGAGCGATCGCACTGGCGCGGCGCGTGCCAGGTCGTACAGGATTGCGAACAGCAGGAGGAGTTGGACGGCCAGCAGGCCGGTCCAATCGGGGAGCAGCAGTCCGACGAGAAGGGAGCAGATCGCCGCCAGAAGCGCGGCACGTCCGGTGAGAGCCATGGTCGCGACCGTGCCGGCTCAGCGGGGAACGGGTACGCGGGCGAGGATCGACGTGAGCACGCTGTCGGCTGTCACGCCTTCCATCTCGGCCTCGGGCCGCAGTCGTACGCGATGGCGAAGGGTGGGAAGGGCGAGGGCCTTCACATCGTCGGGAATGACGTACTCCCGGCCGGAGAGCCAGGCCCAGGTCCGGGCAGTGGCGAGCAGGGCCGTCGCACCACGGGGGGATGCCCCGAGGGTGAAGGAGGGGGAGCCTCGCGTGGCTCGACAGATATCGACTGCATAGCCGATGACTTCGGCAGAGGCCGCAGTCGCCGCGACAGCCGTCCGAGCGGCTTCCAGATCGGCCGGTCCGGCAGCCCGTTGTACGCCGGCGGCTTCCAGGTCGTGTGGGGTGAAGCCCTGCGCGTGACGGGTGAGCACGCCGACCTCCTCCTCGCGGGAGGGCAGCGGGATGGTGAGCTTGAGCAGGAAGCGGTCAAGCTGGGCTTCCGGCAGGGGATAGGTGCCTTCGTACTCGATCGGGTTCTGTGTGGCGGCCACCAGGAAGGGCTCCGGGAGCGGCCGTGCGGTGCCGTCGACCGTGACCTGGTGTTCCTCCATGGCCTCCAGCAACGAGGCCTGGGTCTTCGGCGGAGTCCGGTTGATCTCGTCGGCCAGCAGCAGGTTGGTGAACACCGGCCCGGGCTGGAACGAGAACTCGGCGCTGCGGGTGTCGTACACCAGCGAACCGGTGACGTCGCTGGGCATGAGGTCGGGCGTGAACTGCACCCGCTTCGTGTCCAGGTCGAGGGCCGCTGCCAGGGTCCGTACCAGCAGCGTCTTGGCCACCCCGGGGACCCCTTCGAGCAGTACGTGGCCGCGGCTGAGCAGGGCCACCACCAGACCGGTGACGGCGGCGTCCTGTCCGACCACGGCCTTGGCGATCTCGCTCCGCAGGGATTCCAGGGCGGCGCGGGCGGACTCGGCGGTAGGGGCGCTCACGAGGGTCGGTCCTTCTCTTCTGGGTTGGTGCAGTAGTGGCTGATCCGGCTCTGCAGCAGGTCGAGTTCGTCCGCGAGCCGGACGAGGGCGTCGTCGTCGGCCGGCGGGTCGCCGAAGAGCAGGGTGCGGGCACGACTGCTGTCAACGGTGTGCGGGGCGACGGCGACGGCCAACTCGTGCGGGTCGTGGGCCTGTGCGGCGGGGACGCCCACCAAGGGGGCGATGGACGCCCTGGCCTCGGCGCGCAGGGCGTCGGCGGCCCGGTCACGGGCGTGGGCCAGCCGGTAGAGGCGGGCACGGCCTTCTGTCGTCTCGGAGGCGTGGACGGCGACGGGCAGCCGCTCGGGGATCAGCGGGCCCAGCCGGCGGGCCCGCCAGACGGCGGCGAGTGCGGCGGCGAGCGCGAGTTGCCCGGCGCCCCACAGCCAGCCGGCGGGGACGAGTGCGAGCAGGCCCTGGTCGGCCTCGTCCTCGGCGGCGGGGTCGGACAGCGAGGGGAGATACCAGATCAGATGCGGGCGCGAGCCGAGCAGTTGCAGCGTGAGGGAGGCATTGCCGTGGCTGTCGAGACGGTGGTTGAACAGTGGGTCGGGGGCACCGAGCACCACGGTGTCCCCGGAAGTAACGGAAGTACCGGTGTCCTCGGGACTGCTCGTGCGGCCGTTCCCCGCGGGCAGCCGGAGCAGGGTGGGGAGTTCCCCGTGCGGATAGCACGCGTCCACGGTGTCGGCCGAGGAGGTGTAGGCGTAGCCGCCGAGTTCGGCCCCGCCCGCGCGCTCCGCGAACGACGCGGCGCACTCGGGCTGCCGGACCTCCACCTCCGTCTGCCCCACCGCCCCGACCCGCGGCGCCAGGATGCTTACTGATTCCGGGCCGGGAGCCAGCAGCACCGTCCGGCCGCCGCTGGGCGCGGAGGCGGCCCGCAGCCGGCGGAGCTGGCTGTCGCTCAGCAGGTCGGGGCTGGTCACCAGCAGGGTCCGGTCCGGACCGACGGCCTCGGTCGCGTCCTCGGTGGTGGTCACCACCGAGACCTCCACGCCGCGCTCGGTGAGCAGCTGAGCCGCCGCGCGACTGCCGAACCGCTCGGCGGACCGCGGGTCGAGCTCGCCGTACTGCGCCTCCGACCTCAGGGCGGCGACGGCCAGACCGGCCAGGAGCAGCACGAGGACGCCGAGGAGCGGCCCGCGCACGCGGCTCCAGTGCCGGGCCGCCCCGACGGACCGGGAGGTGCCCGCTTCCGCCGGAGGACGGGTCGCCGTGGCCGTCGGCGGCGTCACGAGGGCGCCCCCGCTTCGCTCGCGGCGGCCGGTTTCGCGCTGCGCAGCGCGGTGTCGAGGTCGGCCAGCGCGCGGTACGCCTCCGGGCCGGAGGCGCGGCCCGCGTACGTGACCTCGTCGAAGGCGCGAGCGGCCGCACGCAGCCGGTCGGCGTGGGCGGGCAGCACCCGTCCGGCCTCGGCGGCGGCCTCGTCGGCGGTGCGGCCCGGGTGGTGGTCCAGCAGCTCGCGATCCTCCAGCTCGCGCACCAGGGCGCGCATCCGCTCCTGCACGGCTCCCGCCCAGTGCTCCGCGGCCGCGTGCTGCTCGGCGGCCCTGCGATGGGCGGAGGCGCGGTCCGGCCGCTTGTCGAACAGGGCGGCGGGACCGGTGCCCAGAGCGCCGCGCACGCTGCCGAGCCGCAGTCGCAGGGCGAGGATGAGGAGGACGGCCAGGACGCTCACGACCAGCAGACCGAACCAGCCGCCGGGCGTCACTCCGGCGGCGGAGGAGAGCAGTGCGCCGAGCTGCTCCAGTACCCAGTCGAGGGCCTGCCTGAGCAGGCCGGGCTCGTTCTCCTGGTACGCGGGGTCGGACAGCTCCCGTTCGGCCGCCTCACGGGCGCTCCCGCGGTCGATCACGAGCGGTGTGTCACCGTCGGTGTCGTGGTCCCGCGGCACGCCTCTGAGCCGGCTGGTGGTTCCCGTCATGGCATCAGCGGCGCGGCGCGCCGTCGTCCCCGCCACCGGGGCCGCCCGCGGGGCCTTCGGCGGCGCGGGTGAGTTCGATGTCGAGCCCCTCCCGCCGGATGCGGCGGTCGATGTAGAGCAGGGCGCCCACCCCGGCGCTGAACGGCAGGGTCACGGTGGAGACCAGCACGGAGCCGATTCCCACGATGATCAGGTACGGCCAGGTCAGAGTGGTCTGCCCGGTGAGGAAACCCTCCCCGCCGTCGCCCGTGAAGAGGGTCGCGACCGCCGTGGTGGGCAGCGAGACGACGAAGCCGATCACGGTGACGAGCAGCAGGGTCAGGATCTGCACGCCGAAGACGCGCCACCAGGCGCCGCGGACGAGCTTGGCGGAGCGCCGGAGGGCGCGCACCGCTCCCTGTCGCTCCAGCATCAGCGCGGGGGCAGCCAGGCAGAGCTTCACCCAGAGCCACACGGCCAGTAGCACGCCGCCGAGGATCCCCAGCAGGGCGAGGCCGGCGCCGGCCGCCGGGGAGCCCAGGGAGGCGAGCAGCAACCCGGGCAGGGTGCACACGAGGAGAGCGCCGAGGACGATCACGGTGATCAGCAGGGTCAGGCCGAGCAGGCGCAGGAGCAACGGCCGGGCGTCGTTCCAGGCCTCGGCAACGGACACCGACCGGCCCAGCACCGCACGGCTGACCACCATGGTGAGCATCGCGGTGACGATCACCGTCCCGATCATGGTGGCGAGCATCGCGATGCTCTCGCTGACCATGGTGCCGTTGAGCGCGTCCATCACTTCGGACATGCTCGGGTTCGGGTCGTTCTGGATGCTGGTGAGGTCGGTGAGGTCGCGGAACCACACACCGGTGACCACGGTGGAGATCAACTGGATCACGACCGCGATGCCGAGCGCGATGCCGAGGACCGGGCGCCAGTGGGCGCGCATCGTCGATACGGCCCCGTCGAGGATCTCGGTGACGCCGAGCGGGCGCAGCGGGATCACACCGGGCTTCGCCGCCCGGGCGTGCTGCCAGGCGCCGCCTCCGCCGCCCCAGCCGGTGGGCGGCCCGGCGGACGGCGGCGCCCCCCACGCCGGGGCGCTCCCCTGCGGCGATGCTTCCGCGCCCGGGGGCTGCCGAGCGGACCAGGCGGCGGGAGCGCCCTCGGGGGCGCTCTGCTCGGGGGACTGTTCCCGTTCGTCGTCGTGCTTCGGCGCACGGTCGCGGGGAGGTTCGGACGGGGACGACCCGGGCGAGGCCCAGCCCGGAGACTCGTTCACTGCGGTTCACCTCGGTCTTATGAGCACTGGTTGGCAGCCATCGTGCCACGGCGGTCGTCCGGATGTACCGGGCCCTGCCCCTTCGCCGTGCGACCGGGCACACTTGGCGAATGGCTGATCACACTGCGCCGGTCCACGGCTCGGTGGCTGTTCCGGTGCTGCGGTGGGACGAACTTCCCGAGGGGCCGGTCCGCGTGCTGCTGGACCAGACCCGGCTTCCCCACGAGGAGACCGGGTTCGTCTGCACGGACGTGCCCGCCCTCATCGGTGCCATCCGGTCGCTCACGGTGCGCGACGCCCCACTGCTGGGTATCGCCGGCGGCTACGGCGTGGCGCTGGCGGCGGCCCGCGGGTTCGACGTGCAGGAGGCGGCCGGGCAGTTGGCGGCCGCCCGGCCGACCGCGGTCAACCTGGCCCACGGGGTCGAACGCGTGGTGGGTGTCCACGAACGCGCGCTCCGCGAGGGGGCCACCGCGGAGCGGTCCGCCGCACTCGCGCTGGCAGAGGCGCGGTCGCTGCACCGCGAGGACGCGGAGTCCGGCCGCCGGATGGCGCGGCACGGCAGCATTCTGCTGCGGGAGCTGCTGCCCGGGGGCGGCCACCGCCTGCTCACCCACTGCAACACCGGCCGGCTGGTCTCGGGCGGGGAGGGTACCGCGTTCGGGGTGGTCCGGGAGGTGCACCGGGCCGGGGAGCTGCGTCGGCTGTGGGTGGGGGAGACGCGTCCGCTGCTGCAGGGTGCCAGACTGACCGCCTACGAGGCCGCACGGGAGGGCCGGTGCTCACCGACGGCGCCGCCGGTTCGCTGTTCGCCGCCGGGGAGGTCGACGCGGTGCTGATCGGGGCGGACCGCATCGCGGCCGACGGCTCGGTGGCGAACAAGGTGGGAAGCTGTCCGCTGGCCGTGCTGGCCCGCTATCACCAGGTGCCGTTCGTCGTGGTGGCGCCCGTGACTACGGTGGACCTCGCGACGGAGGAGGGGGACGGGATCGAAGTGGAGCAGCGTGCGGGGAGCGAGGTCACGGAACTGGCCCCGGGCATGCCGGTGACGCCCCTGGGCGCCCAGGCGTACAGTCCGGCGTTCGACGTGACCCCGTCGGAATTGATCACCGCGTTGGTGACGGACGCCGGTGTGGTGTCCCCGGTCACCGCAGCAGGAGTGGCCGGGCTGTGTTCCACGTCACCGGCGGGAACCTCACGATCAGGTAATGGGATGATGAACGCATGAAGGGACGCGTCCTTGTCGTCGACGACGACACCGCACTGTCAGAGATGCTCGGCATCGTGCTGCGCGGCGAAGGCTTTGAACCGTCGTTCGTGTCGGACGGGGACAAGGCGCTCGCCGCCTTTCGCGAGACCAAGCCCGACCTGGTGCTGCTGGACCTGATGCTGCCCGGCAGGGACGGTATCGAGGTCTGCCGGCTCATCCGCGCGGAGTCGGGAGTGCCGGTGGTGATGCTCACCGCCAAGACCGACACCGTGGATGTGGTGGTCGGACTGGAGTCCGGGGCCGACGACTACATCGTCAAGCCGTTCAAGCCGAAGGAACTCGTCGCCCGGATAAGGGCGCGGCTGCGCCGTTCGGAGGAGCCGGCACCCGAACAGCTCAGCATCGCTGACCTGGTGATAGACGTCGCCGGGCACTCGGTCAAGCGGGACGGGCGGTCGATCGCGCTGACCCCGCTGGAGTTCGACCTCCTGGTGGCGCTGGCCAGGAAGCCGTGGCAGGTCTTCACCCGCGAGGTGCTGCTCGAACAGGTCTGGGGCTACCGGCATGCCGCCGATACCAGGCTGGTCAACGTTCACGTGCAGCGTCTCCGCTCGAAGGTGGAGACGGACCCGGAACGCCCGGAGATCGTGGTGACCGTGCGCGGCGTCGGCTACAAGGCCGGACCGGGCTGACGTGTCCGCGCAGTCTCCTGCTCCGCAGGAGGAGCCGGAGCGGAAAGGGAACCCGAAGTCGGCGATGTCCGTCCTTCGGCAGGTCCGGCGCAGCGGGTACCTGCTCTCCGACGGGCTGCTGGCGGAGGGGGCCAAGGCCACCGGCAGCAGGGCGCATCCGCTGACCCGGATGTTCCTGCGGTGGATCCGGCGGCCCCTGCTGCCGGTGCTCCGGCTCTGGCGGCGGAACATCCAGCTCAGAGTGGTCGCCGCGACCCTGCTCATGTCGCTGGCGGTGGTGCTGCTGCTCGGGCTCGTGGTGATCGGCCAGGTGCGCAACGGGCTGCTGGACGCCAAGAAGCAGGCGGCCGAGAGCCAGGCCGCCGGCGGGTTCTCGGCGGCCACCGACTCCGCCGACCGCGCCGCCAGCGGGGACCCGGAGACCGAACCCGGGGGGAGCCCGACGATCACCAACGCGGCGACCTGGCTGACTCAACTGGTGCAGCAGCTCGCCAGCGGAGGCCAGGGTGTGTACACCGTGGTGGCGCTGAGCTCCAAGGACGAGGTGGCCCCGTTCGTCGCCGACGCGACGGCGAACACCCGCGGGCCCCGCGCCTCCGGAGACGTGCGCCCCGAGGAGAGCGTCTCAGCCGACCTGCGCGAGACACTCGACGCGGAGCCGAGTTCGTACCAGCAGTACGGCGAGATCGTCTGGACCTCCGGGGACACCGAGCCCGCCCTGATCATCGGCAAGCGTCTCAACGACGTCAACGGCAACCCGTACCAGCTCTACTACCTCTTCCCGTTCGACCAGGAGGAGAAGACCCTGACCCTGGTCAGAGGCACCCTCGCGACGGCCGGGCTCTTCGTGGTCGTGCTGCTGGGAGCCATCGCCTGGCTCGTGGTGCGCCAGGTCGTGACCCCGGTCAGGATGGCGGCGGGCATCTCGGAGCGGTTGGCGGCGGGCCGGCTCCGCGAGCGGATGAAGGTGACCGGCGAGGACGACATCGCCCGACTGGGCGAGGCGTTCAACAAGATGGCCCAGAACCTCCAGCTCAAGTTCCAGCAGTTGGAGGAGCTCTCCCGGATGCAGCGCCGGTTCGTCTCGGACGTCTCGCACGAGCTGCGCACGCCGCTGACCACCGTCCGGATGGCCGCCGACGTCATCCATGAGGCCCGGGACGAGTTCGACCCGGTGACGGCGCGCTCCGCCGAGCTGCTGCTCGGCCAGTTGGACCGCTTCGAGGCGCTGCTGTCCGAGCTGCTGGAGATCAGCCGGTTCGACGCCGGAGCCGCCGCGCTGGAGGCTTCGCCCACCGACCTGCGGGAGACGGTGCAGCGGGTGGTCGAGGGGGCGCAGCCGTTGGCCGATGCCAAGGGCAGCCGCCTGCTGGTGCGTGGCGACGAGCAGCCGGTGGTGGCGGAGGCGGACAGCCGCCGCGTCGAGCGGGTGCTGCGCAACCTGGTGGTGAACGCGGTGGAGCACGGCGAGGGACGGGACGTCGTCGTCACGCTCGCCCAGGGCCACGGAGCGGTCGCGGTCGCGGTGCGGGACTACGGCGTCGGACTCAAAGCGGGCGAGGCCCAGCGGGTCTTCAACCGCTTCTGGCGCGCCGACCCCGCCCGGGCGCGTACGACGGGGGGCACCGGGCTCGGGCTGTCCATCGCGATCGAGGACGCCCGGCTGCACGGTGGCTGGCTGCACGCGTGGGGCGAACCGGGCGGGGGCTCGCAGTTCCGGCTGACGCTGCCCGGCACGGCCGGTGAGGCACTCAACGGGTCGCCGATCCCGCTGGAGCCCCCGGACTCCCGACGCCGCGCCGGGCCGCTCCCGGCGGGTGGGGGCACCACGGGCGCCGTGGCAGCCGGTGGCCGGAGCGTGGCCATCGAGAGGGACGACGAGGGGAGCAGGGGTGCGGACTGATCGCCTAAGGACGGTGGCGGCCCTGACTGCCGGACTGCTGCTCTCCGGTTGCGCCTCGATGCCGTCCGGGGGCGAGGTCAGGAAGATCGACTCCCTCCAGCGGAGCGATGCCGACTCCCAGGTGAGGGTCTTCGGGGTGAGCCCGCAGAAGGGCGAGCTGCCGACGCAGATCGTGCGGGGCTTCCTGGAGGCCACCACGAGTGACGAGGAGGACTTCGAGACGGCCCGCAAGTACCTGACGAGGTCGGCGGCCGCGCAGTGGAAGCCGTTCGCGGGCATCACGGTGGTGGAGGGCGCACCGGACGTGCGGCCCGAGGGAGTTGGCTCGGACGCGCTGGGCGAGGAGTTCACCATCGAGGTCACCGGGAGCCGGGTGGCGCAGGTGGACGAGCGGCATGCCTACAGCCCGGGCGAGGGCGCCTACCTTGAGCAGTTCCGGCTGGCCAAGGAAGGCGAGGAGTGGCGCATCGACGGGGTTCCCGACGGGCTGGTCGTCGGTGACTCCGACTTCGAGCGGATCTACCGCTCGGTCAACACCTACTTCTTCGCCTCGCTCGGGGCGGAGGCGGCCGAGATCCCGGAGGGTCGCAACGTCCTGGTCGCCGATCCGGTGTACCTGCGGCGCCGGATCGACCTGGTCACGGACACCGTGCGCGCGCTGCTGAACGGGCCCACCCAGTGGTTGGGTGCCGTGGCGACCTCGGCGTTTCCCAGCGGGGTGCGGCTGGTGCCCAACCGCCGTCTGTCGCTCGACGACTCGGGCGCGCTGGAGGTCCGGCTGGCGGCCGAGGCGGAGGGGAGCCGGCTGAGCGTGGGGGAGCGGCAGTGCGCGCGAATGGCCGCGCAGTTGCTTCACACCGTCGACCAGCAGTCGGCGACCCGGGTGGACCGGGTGACGCTGGCTGACGAGCGCGGCCGTGCGCTGTGCCGGCAGAACCGGGACGACGCCGCGGTCTATGCGCCCGGGCTGCTGAACGGCGTTGCGGCCCAGCCCTACTTCGTGGACGGCGATCACCGGCTGGTGGCGCTCGACGCGGACCAGGAGCGCGCCTACCCGGTGCAGGGACCGTTCGGGAAGGGGGAGGTCCCGTTCGGTTCCGTCGCCGTCAGCCGGGACGAGACGATGGGCGCCGGTGTCTCGCTCGATCGCGCCTCGCTGTACGTGGACCCCCTCTCGGCCGATGTCCGATTCGACGACCCGCTGGTGACCAGTCGGGCGCCGCGCGAGGCCGACCGGCTGAGCGCCCCCAGCTGGGACGGGCTGGGCGATCTCTGGGTGGCGGACCGGGACCCGGACGATCCGCGGCTGCTGCGGATGCGGGACGGGCGCGGCGATCCGGAGGAGGTGGAGGTGCCCGGGCTCGGCGACGGGCGGATCGAGGCTCTCCGGATGGCCGCCGACGGCACCAGGATCGCGCTGCTGGTCCGGGAGGGGGACCGGACCACGCTGCGATTGGGCCGGGTGGAACGGGAGAACGGTCCGGACGGCGAGCCGTCGGTGACGGTGACCGGGCTCCGGCTCGTCGCACCGCGGCTGGAGAACGTGGTGGCCGTCTCCTGGGCGGGCGGCAGCAGGCTCGTGGTGGTCGGCAAGGAGTCCGGCGGGGTCCAGCGGCTCCGGGTGATCTCCACCGACGGATCTGCCGGGAACCCGCCGAAACTGCCGAGCGTGAACAACGTCAAGGGTGTCGCGGCATCGGAGGACGAGGAGAAACCGCTGCTGGCGGACTCCGAGGAGGGCATCGTCCGGTTGCCGCCGGGAGCCGACTGGCAGGAGGTCACCACGGAGGGGTCCGCACCGGTCTATCCCGGCTGATCCTGCCGGAGGCCGGACCGCGACGTTCCGGCCGCCGCGCACGTTCCCGCTGCACCGGTCGTTGCGACCGGTGGAGCGGCGGGCGACCGGCCCGCCGCCGGAGCGGTCGGGGACGGGGTGGAGCCGTGCGCGGATGGTGGCGCGAACTGGGCGAGCTGGTGCTTCCGGCGCACTGCGCGGGCTGCGGAGCGCCCGGCGGCGTGCTGTGCGGGCCATGCCGGGACTCGCTGTATCTGCCTTCACCTGTTCGGGTGGATTCCGGGCGGCCCGTACCGCGGCTGCCGCCGGTGTTCGCCGCCGGGGCCTATCGGGACGCGCTCCGCGCCGTACTCCTCGCCCACAAGGAGCGGGGGGCCCTGCCGCTGGCGGGAGCTCTGGGCGCGGGCCTTGCCGAGGCGATCCGCGCGGAGCCGCCGGGGCCCTGCGGCACCTGGCCGGTCGCGGCCGTCCCGCTGCTGCTGGTCCCGGTCCCCTCAGCCCGGCGAACGGTCGCGGCGCGGGGGCACGATCCGCTGCTGCGCCTCGCCCGCTCCGCAGCCGGCGCACTGCGCCGCGGCGGCAGGCCGGTGCAGGTGGTGCCAGCCCTGCGGCAACGGCCCGGAGTGGCCGACCAGGCCGGGCTGGACGCCGAGGGGCGCTCCCGCAACCTGGCGGGGGCGCTGGCCGTGCGCCGAGGTGCGGAGGGCCTGCTCCGGGGCCGTGCGGTGCTGGTGGTGGACGACCTGCTCGCGACCGGCGCCTCGCTCGCCGAGGCTGCCCGGGTGGTGCGGACCGCCGGCGGCCATGTCCGGGGCGGGGCGGTGGTCTCCGCGGTGCTGTGAGCCCTCCCCTCCGGGTGCCCGGTCGCGGGCGGAGTGCCCGGGGGAACCGGGCGCTGGGAACCGGCCGCGGCGGCGGGACGTTCGGCGAGGAGAGGACGGGGAAGGAGCGAGGTACCGGACGAGCAGGGAGTACGCGTCAGTAGGGGGTGCCGACCCTCCCCCACCCGAGGTACGTTCGGAGTGAGGAACATCGCACGATGTTCCGCGGTGCGAAACTCGTATCGGTTGCTGCGTTCGCCCGGCTCTGCTGATCGCCACTCTTTTCGAGTGGGTGGCGGTCCTCCCGATGGGGGAGAAGGAGGTGGAAGTCGCAACTCGACGTAGCGCCGGATGGCGGCGGGCCTTCCCGGGCCGTCCGGTTCCAGTGCACCAAGGACGGGTTCCACCGGTCGAGTGGAACGGTCCGGGAACGGAGTTCTGCGTGGACATCGTCGTCAAGGGCCGTAAGACAGAGGTTCCGGAGCGGTTCCGTAAGCACGTGGCCGAGAAACTCAAGCTGGAGAAGATCCAGAAATTCGACGCCAAGGTCATCCGCCTCGACGTAGAGGTGTCCAGGGAGCCCAATCCGCGGCAGGCGGAGCGCTGTGACCGGGTAGAGATCACTCTGCGTCACCGCGGGCCGGTGATCCGTGCCGAGGCGGCGGCCGGCGACCCCTACGCCGCACTCGATCTGGCCGCGGAGAAGCTGGAGTCCCGCCTCCGGAGGCGGCACGACAAGCGCATCTCCCGCCGGGGCGCGGGCCGGATCCCGGCGAGCGACGTGGCCGGCGCGGTACCCGAGGCGGCGACCCTCAACGGCGACGGCCAGTTGGCGCAGCGGTCCGCCGAGGAGGACACCGCGGTCGAGGTGACCAAGATCGGTCCGCTGGACGTGCAGGGCGAGGGCCCGCTGGTCGTCCGGGAGAAGACCCACAAGGCCGCACCGATGACCCTGGACCAGGCGCTCTACGAGATGGAGTTGATCGGCCACGACTTCTACCTCTTCGTCGACTCCGACACCAAGCACCCGAGCGTCGTCTACCGGCGGCACGCCTATGACTACGGCGTGATACACGTCGAGCCCGACCCGTTCGCGGAGGAGGCTCCGCACGGCGCGGGCGGTGCTCTCGGCGGCTGAAAGCCCCGGCCACCAGGTGCCTCCGGCGGAGTGGGACGCCCCGCCGGAGGCGGCCGTGCGCGGCCGTTCCCGCACACGACGGGTGGCGAGTGCGCGGGGGCGGCCGCCACCCCCGATAGCATGGGCATCCTGGCCAACCGGCCTCCTGCCCAGCCCGGTTGGCGCCGACCGGCATGGCCTGCAGGGGGAGGAACGATGGCGGACAGCTTCGGTCCCGCGATGCGCGACGCGTTCGGGGAGAGCGACGCGGTCGCGCCCGGGGAGAGCACCTGCGCGCCCGGGGAGGAACCCATCCGGGTGCTCGTGGTCGACGACCACGCCCTGTTCCGCCGGGGGTTGGAGATCGTTCTGGCCCAGGAAGAGGACATCCAGGTCGTCGGTGAGGCCGGGGATGGAGCGGAGGCCGTGGACAAGGCGGCCGACCTGCTGCCGGACATCGTTCTGATGGACGTGCGCATGCCGCGCCGCGGCGGTATCGAGGCCTGCACGGCGATCAAGGAAGTGGCTCCGAGTGCGAAGATCATCATGTTGACGATCAGCGACGAGGAGGCCGACCTCTACGACGCCATCAAGGCGGGTGCGACCGGCTACCTCCTGAAGGAGATCTCCACCGACGAGGTGTCCACCGCGATCCGGGCCGTGGCGGACGGCCAGTCCCAGATCAGCCCCTCGATGGCCGCCAAGCTGCTCACCGAGTTCAAGTCGATGATCCAGCGCACCGACGAGAGCAAGCTCGTTCCCGCCCCCCGGTTGACCGACCGCGAGCTGGAGGTTCTCAAGCTGGTGGCCACTGGGATGAACAACCGGGACATCGCCAAGGAGCTGTTCATCAGCGAGAACACGGTGAAGAACCACGTGCGTAACATCCTGGAGAAGCTCCAGCTGCACTCGCGGATGGAGGCCGTGGTCTACGCGATGCGGGAGAAGATCCTGGAGATCCGCTGACGGGCCCCGTCCCTGGCCGTGACCGCCCCCCGCCGTGAGCAGGTGGCGAGTGCCGCGCCCCGCGCGCCGGTCAGCCGCGCAACTGCGCGGTGAGCCGGGCGGCCAGGGCGGCGTCGTCGCAGCGCTCGACGCGCACGTCCTCGCAGCCCACCCAGGAGGCGGCCTCCCGCAGGGCCGCTCCCATCGGGGCCACTGCCGACGGACCCGCCATGGAGAGCTGGCGGGCCACCAGCGTGCGGCCCTCCCGGGCCGGGTCGACCCGGCCGAGCAGACGCCCGCCGGCCAGCAGCGGCATCGCGAAGTATCCGTGCACCCGTTCGGGCCGGGGGACGTACGCCTCCAGCCGGTGGGTGAACCCGAAGATCCGCCGGGTCCGCGGACGGTCCCAGACCAGTGAGTCGAACGGGGACAGCAGGGTGGTGCGGTGCCGCCCGCGGGGCACCGTGGCCAGGGCCTCCGGGGCGGCCCAGGCGGCCTTCCCCCAGCCCTGCACCGCGACCGGTACCAGGCCGGTCTCGCCGATCACTTCGTCCACCTGCTCGGTGCGGAGCCGGTGGTAGTCGGCCAGGTCGGACCGGGTGGCCACGCCCATAGCGGAGCCTGCCTGCCCCACCAGACGCCGGACGCACTCGAGGTCGTCGAGGTCGTCGTGGAGCAGTTCCGGCGGGATCGCCCGCTCCGCGAGGTCGTAGACCCGTTTCCAGGCCCGCCGCTCGGTGCAGACCACCTCGCCGGTGTCCAGCAACCACTCCACGGCAATCTTGGTCTCCGACCAGTCCCACCACTCGCCGCCCTTCTTGGCCCCGCCAAGCTCGGAGGTGGTCAGCGGGCCGTCCGTCCTCAGGCGGTCCCGCACCGCCGCGCACGAGGCCTCCCGGTCGGCGAGCCGGTGCCACCGGTGGCCCCTCGCCCGCCGCTCGCGCCGCCGGAAGGCGAACTGCGGCCACTCCTCGATCGGCAGGATGCAGGCGGCGTGCGACCAGTACTCGAAGGAACGCCCGCCCGACCAGTAGGCGGACTCGACGGCCGTCCGGCTGAGCGCTCCCAACCGGGCGTACGGCACCAGCTCGTGCGAGCGGGCCAGTACCGAGATGGTGTCCAGCTGGACCGCGCCCAGCCTGCGCAGCACCCCGGCAGCGCCGGCCTTCCGGTCCGGGGCCCCGAGCAGGCCCTGCGCGCGGAGCGCCAGCCGTCGGGCCTCGTCCGCGGAGAGCGGCAGCGGTGAAGTCGTCATCCGCACAGCGTAGGACCGGTCACCGACAGCTCCCTTCCGTGCGCTGGGGCGGAGGGTGCCTCCGCGGGGGCGGCCGGGGTCCCGGGCCGCCCCGGGCGTCAGGGGGAGGGCACGTACGGGGTGGCCTGCTCCCGGCCGAGGTCGGACGGGAGCAGGGCGGCCACCCAGGCGTCCCGCCGGACCCCACGGTGCACGATCCGGGACCGCTGGACGCCCTCCATGGCGAAGCCGATGCGCAGCGCCACCTCGCGCGATCCCGCGTTGCCGACCTGGGCGCACCACTCCAGGCGCTCAACGCCCAGGGCGGTGAAGGCCCAGTCCGCGACCGCGCGTCCGGCCTCCGCCGCGTATCCGCGCCGGCGGTGCTCCGCCGCCGTCCAGTACCCCAGCTCCGCCTGCCGCTCCGGGCCGCTGAGGGCGAGCCTGACCAGGGCCATTGACCCCACCAGCGCACCTTCGCTGGTGAAGGCGCCGAAGTTGTACATGGTGTCGTCGCGCCAGCCGGCGGGGTCGGCGTACAGCACGAAGTTCTCCGCGTCCGTGCGCCGGTACGGGGCCGGCAGCGGGGTCCAGCGGCCGATGTCCGGGTCCTGGCAGGCCCGGAGGACGGCGTCCACGTCGCGCCGCTCCAGCGGCCGCAGCGACAGACGTTCGGTTCGGAGTGTGACGGGTTCCATGACGGGCATTGTGACGGGGGGACCGGGCGGCACCTTCCGGGCCCCCGACACGTTGGGGGTACAGGGGCCGCCGCCCCTCGCATACGATGGCCGGTGCGGCATGGCCACATGCGTGATGAGTCATGCGTCCGAAGAGACCGCACACCGCGCCACCGCACCGACCGTGCCAGGCCCGACCGGCAAGGAGACCAACCTCAGTGTCCGTCTTCAACAAGCTCATGCGTGCAGGCGAAGGCAAGATCCTGCGCACGCTGCACCGCATCGCGGACCAGGTGAATTCCATCGAAGAGGACTTCGTCGACCTCTCCGACGTCGAGTTGCGTGCGCTGACCGATGAGTACAAGGAGCGCTACGCGGGCGGCGAGAGTCTCGACGACCTGCTGCCGGAGGCCTTCGCCACCGTCCGCGAGGCGGCGAAACGGGTGCTGGGCCAGCGGCCGTACGACGTCCAGTTGATGGGCGGCGCAGCGCTGCACCGCGGCCTGGTGGCCGAGATGAAGACGGGTGAGGGCAAGACCCTGGTCGGTACGCTGCCGACCTACCTCAACGCGCTCTCCGGCAAGGGCGTCCACCTGATCACGGTCAACGACTACCTCGCCCAGCGCGACTCCGAGATGATGGGCCGGATCCACAAGTTCCTGGGTCTGTCCATCGGCTGCATCGTCGCCAACATGACCCCGGCGCAACGGCGCGAGCAGTACAACTGCGACATCACCTACGGCACGAACAACGAGTTCGGCTTCGACTACCTCCGCGACAACATGGCCTGGTCGCAGGAGGAACTCGTCCAGCGCGGCCACAACTTCGCCATCGTCGACGAGGTGGACTCGATCCTGGTGGACGAGGCCAGGACCCCGCTGATCATCTCCGGGCCGGCCGACTCGGCGACCAAGTGGTACGGCGACTTCGCGAAGCTGGTCAAGCGTCTGGAGAAGGGCGAGCCGGCCGACGTCCGGTTGCAGAAGCCCGAGACCGGCGACTACGACGTCGACGAGAAGAAGCGGACTGTCGGTATCCACGAGTCGGGCGTCTCCAAGGTCGAGGACTGGCTGGGTATCGACAACCTCTACGAGTCGGTGAACACCCCGCTGGTCGGGTACCTCAACAACGCGATCAAGGCCAAAGAGCTCTACAAGAACGACAAGGACTACGTCGTCATCGACGGCGAGGTCATGATCGTCGACGAGCACACCGGCCGTATCCTGGCCGGCCGCCGCTACAACGAGGGCATGCACCAGGCGATCGAGGCGAAGGAGGGGGTGGACATCAAGGACGAGAACCAGACCCTCGCCACTATCACCCTGCAGAACTTCTTCCGCCTCTACGACAAGCTCTCCGGCATGACCGGTACCGCCATGACCGAGGCGGCCGAGTTCCACCAGATCTACAAGCTGGGCGTGGTGCCGATCCCGACGCACCGCCCGATGATCCGGATGGACCAGGCGGACCTCATCTACCGCACCGAGGTCGCCAAGTTCGACGCGGTCGTCGAGGACATCGCGGAGAAGCACGAGAAGGGCCAGCCGATCCTGGTCGGCACCACCTCGGTGGAGAAGTCGGAGTACCTCTCGCAGCAGCTCAAGAAGCGCGGTGTCGCGCACGAGGTGCTGAACGCGAAGAACCACGAGCGCGAGGCTCAGATCGTCGCTGAGGCGGGCCGCAAGGGCTCGGTCACGGTCGCCACCAACATGGCCGGTCGCGGCACCGACATCAAGCTGGGCGGCAACCCCGAGGCCATCGCCGAGGACGAGCTGCGCGCGAAGGGGCTCGACCCGGACGAGCACCTGGAGGAGTGGGCCGCAGCCCTCCCCGCGGCGCTCGAGCAGGCGGAGCGCGCGGTGGAGTCCGAGTTCGAGGAGGTCACCCGGCTGGGCGGGCTCTACGTGCTCGGTACCGAGCGCCACGAGTCCCGGCGGATCGACAACCAGCTGCGCGGGCGGTCCGGCCGCCAGGGCGACCCGGGCGAGTCCCGGTTCTACCTCTCCCTCGGCGACGATCTGATGCGGCTGTTCAAGGCCCAGATGGTCGAGCGCGTGATGGCGATGGCGAACGTCCCGGACGACGTCCCGATCGAGAACAAGATGGTGACCCGCGCCATCGCCTCCGCCCAGTCGCAGGTGGAGCAGCAGAACTTCGAGATCCGGAAGAACGTCCTCAAGTACGACGAGGTGCTCAACCGGCAGCGCGAGGTCATCTACGGCGAGCGCCGCCGGGTCCTGGAGGGCGAGAATCTGCAGGAGCAGATCCGTCACTTCATGGAGGACACCGTAGAGGACTACGTGCAGGCGGAAACCGTCGAGGGCTTCGCGGAGGACTGGGACCTGGACCGGCTGTGGGGCGCGTTCAAGCAGCTCTACCCGGTGTCCGTCACCGTCCAGGACCTGGAGGAGGAGGTCGGCGACCGCGAGGGCATCACCGCGGAGTTCATCCTCGACACCGTCAAGGACGACATCAACAAGCAGTACGACGCGCGCGAGGAGCAGCTCGGCGCGGACATCATGCGCGAGCTGGAGCGTCGCGTGGTCCTCTCGGTGCTCGACCGCAAGTGGCGCGAGCACCTCTACGAGATGGACTACCTCCAGGAGGGCATCGGCCTGCGGGCGATGGCCCAGAAGGACCCGCTGGTCGAGTACCAGCGGGAGGGCTACGACATGTTCCAGGCCATGATGGACGGCATCAAGGAGGAGTCCGTCGGCTACCTGTTCAACCTGGAGGTCCAGGTCGAGCGGCAGGTCGAGGAGGTCCCGGTGCAGGACACCGAGGAGGCGCCGCAGGGCGCGGGCGTGGAGCAGGAGGCCGTGCCGGCAGGCGGCCGGCCGGCGATCCGGGCCAAGGGCCTGGACGCTCCGCAGCGGCCGGACCGGCTGCACTTCTCCGCTCCCACGGTGGACGGTGAGGGCGGTGTCGTCGAGGGCGACTTCAGCAACGAGGAGGGTCCCGCCCGTTCCGAGTCGGACGGCATGACCCGCGCGGAGCGCCGCAAGGCGCAGAAGAGCGGCGGTCGCCGGCGCAAGAAGTGACCGGCTGACGGGCGGCCGTCGCAGCGCGTTTCCGGCCCGGGCCGGGTGCTCCGTGAGGATGCACCCGGCCCGGGCCGTCGTACGGCATGGGCACCTGCGGCCGGTCCCGGCCCCGCCGGGGTGTGACCGGGACACGCGGTGTCGCCGGACCCGACCGGGCACGGCGATCGGTTCGGCGCGTGACCCTTTGGGAACTCGGCATCCGGCCCGAGGCGTACGGCCCGGAACGCGACGGCATAGCAACGCCCGTGCCCGTCGACAGCGGACCCCCGCCCCTGGGTCGGCGACGGCGCCCCCGTTCCTTCGGCTGCCGGCCGGGCGGGTCATCGGCTGCCGTGTCGTGGTGGCCCTCCCGTCGAGTGTCAGTCGACCGGGTCGAGGTCGATGTCGAGCTCCACGGCGGCGCAGCGCCAGCGGCGGTCGGCGCCCTGCTCCAGCCGGAACGCCAATGCCCGCGACCGGTCGCCGGCGGACACCCGTGCGTACACCTCGACCGCGCCCGGCCCGGGGACCGAGCAGCCGACCTGCTCCAGGACCGGGGAGGGCGAGGGCTGCCGCGCGGTGCGGGCGCGCAGCGGTGCCAGCGGGGCCAGGTGCGCCAACTGGTCGTAGGCGGTCCCGCTGGTGTGCCCGAGGAGAGCGTGGACGGGCCGCCGGCCGCTGAGGACGAGCAGCAGTTGCTCGGCGAACCAGTGGTGCGGCTGCCGTGCGCGGCGGTCGCGCTGGGCGGCGAGTACCGCGGAGCGCGACGGACGGCGGGAGTCGTGCCGTCCGGGTGGCCGGGTGGACCTGTTGCGAAGGGTCATCGTCTGTTCCCCGTGGGTCTCGGTGCTCGTCCCGACCTGCTTACTGGTCGGTAGCTTCGGCACGGTTCTAGCGAGGCCGGAGCCCGGACGCAATCGCGTCCGGGCTCCGGCGCACTGCGGGACGGAATTCACCTATCCGGGCGTGGCGCCCTGTCTGCTTGACACGAACGGCTCCGACCTGCGGCGATCGCCGGACAGTAGTCGGCGCCCACGGTTCCGGATCACCCGCTCGGCGGCCCGTATGCTGGCCCTTCAGCTCGTTCGGCCTTACACGAAAGCGGCAGTGATGCGTGTCTACCTCCCCCTGACGCTCCCCGCACTCGCGGCGGTGCACCGGCAGCGCGAGCTGGGCCCCGGACCGCTGGCCGCCTACGCGGTGACGCCCGCGCTGCGCGCCTGGTACGGCTCGGACGACCTGGAGGAGCTGGAGTACGTCGCGCTCGGCTGTGCCGCGCAGGCCTCCCTGCGACTGCTGGCACAGGACCAGGCGGCACCCCGTCGCCGGGTGGTGCTCGCGGCGGACGTGGCGGACGCCTCGGTCGCCGCCGCCGACGGGTCCGGTGATCCGGACGCGGTGGGCGAGGTCGTCGTGGCCGGGCCGGTCGTCCTCACCGAGGCCGCCGCGGTCCATCTGGACGCGCCGGACGCCGGGCCGGACGTTGCCGCAGCGTCGGAGGCGGCCGCCGGCGCCGGTGACGAGGGCGCGCGCGCCGCCGCGGATGCCGCGGACGACCACGAGTTGCTCTGGTACGCCGTCCAGGAACTGGAGCACCTGCTCTGACCGCGCCGCGCCCTCCGCCCCGGCGGCGCCCGCCGGGCCCCGGCCGAGAACCGCCGGTGGTCGGCGCATCCCCGGATAGTGTGGCGGCATGACTTCGGATGCGGCGGCACGGCCTCGGCGGGGCGGACGGCGGTGAGTGGGCCGACCCACATCGTGTGGGACTGGAACGGCACCCTGCTGCACGACATCCACGCGGTGCTCGACGCGACCAACGCGGCCTTCGCCGAACTCGGCATGCCGGGGATCACGCTGGAGCGCTACCGCGAGCTGTACTGCGTGCCGGTGCCCAGGTTCTACGAGCGGATCACCGGACGGCTCCCGGGCCCGGAGGAGTTCGCTCGGCTCGACGAGGTCTTCCACCGGCACTACTTCGCCCTGGCGGACGCCGTGGACCTGGCGGAGGGCGCGGCGGAGTTGCTGGCCGCCCGGCGTGCGGCGGGGACGACCCAGTCGCTCTGCTCGCTCGCCCCGCACGACCGGTTGCTGCCCCTGCTGCGGCGGCACGGAATCGCGGAGCACTTCGACCGGGTCGACGGCAACCGCGAACGGGTGAACTCCGTGGGCAAGGCTCGGCAGATGGCCGCACACCTGGCGTCGATGGAGGGGGTGGAGCCGTCCCGGACGATTGTCATCGGGGACGCCCTCGACGACGCCGCGGCCGCCGCCCACATCGGTGCGCACGCGGTGCTGTACACGGGCGGTTCGCACAGTCGCAGCAGCCTGGCGTCCGCCGGCGTCCCGGTGGTGGACAGCCTCGCCGAAGCGGTCGAGACCGCGGAGCGCCTCATCCCGGCGGCCGCGGCCCGCCGGGTCGAGCCGCACCACTGAGCCGGGTGCGCCGCTCCGCCCGCGTCACCGGCCAGGCGCGGGCGACACGCAGCGCCGCCACCACGCGGGCCCGGCGCGGGGCAGAGCCGCCGGCCCGCGGTGCGGGCGTACGTGCGGTGGTGGTACGCCGAGCCGGGTGGGTGCGCCCTTGTCCGACGCGTCAAAGTTTCGGGCGGGTTTTGTACACCTGCGGCTCATGACGGGGGCCGGGTGCGGGGGGATAGCCTGGATCCCGTGATCAGCGCGATATCCGTGGCGGGGGACAACGGCGACGAAGCCCTGTCCGCTCCCGGCCCGCACCGGCTCCGTGCCCGGTGCACCGCTGACCGACCCTTCCGGCGTAACGTCGAACCGAGGCCGTCATCGCGTACGGCGGCCCGGAACGGCGTCGTGCCCCCACCCATCTGACGTCACGCAACGGCGCGCGACAGGAGCCAGAGGACATGCAGACCAAGCTGGACGAAGCAAAGGCCGAACTGCTCGTACGAGCCGCCGAGGCGGCCGAGGGCGGCCCGACCGGGGGTCTCCCGGTGCAAGGGCTGGACTCCGAGGCCCTCATCGCGTATCTCCAGCGCTACTACCTGCACACCGCCCCCGAGGACCTCACCGACCGCGATCCGATCGACGTGCTCGGCGCGGCGCTCTCCCACCACCGGCTGGCCCAGGAGCGACCGCAGGGCACCGCGAACGTCCGCGTCCACACCCCCACGGTCGACGAGAACGGCTGGACGTGCACTCACACGGTCGTCGAGGTGATCACCGACGACATGCCGTTCCTGGTGGACTCCGTCACCAACGAGCTCTCCCGGCAGGGACGCGGCATCCACATCGTCATCCACCCGCAGGTGATCGTCCGGCGCGACGTCGCGGGGAAGCTGCTGGAGGTCCTCGACGCGGGGCGCGACCCGCACACCGAGCGTCCCCGAACGCACACTCCCGCCGAGCTGCCGCCGGACGCGGTCACCGAGTCCTGGATCCACGTCGAGATCGACCGCGAGACCGACCCGGACGACCTCCAGCAGATCACCACCGACCTGCTGCGGGTGCTCTCCGACGTCAGGGAGGCGGTGGAGGACTGGCGGAAGATGCGCGGCGCCGCCCTCGGCATCGCGGACGAACTGCCCGACGAGCCCACCGACGACCTGCCCGCCGACGAGGTGCGCGAGGCCGCCGAACTGCTCCGCTGGCTGGCCGACGACCGCTTCACCTTCCTCGGCTACCGCGAGTACGAGCTCGCCACCGTGCACCCGGCGGGGGATGGCACCGAGGACGTCCTCAAGCCGGTGCCCGGAACCGGCCTCGGTATCCTGCGGGCCGACCCCAGCCACAGCGAGGACGACGAGGGCCATCCCGTCTCCCCGTCGTTCAACCGACTCACCTCCGACGTCCGGGCCAAGGCGCGCGAGCACAAGCTCCTGGTGCTCACCAAGGCCAACAGCCGCGCCACGGTGCACCGCGCGTCCTACCTCGACTACGTGGGCGTCAAGAAGTTCGACGCCGAGGGCAACGTGGTGGGCGAGCGCCGGTTCCTCGGCCTCTTCGCGGCCTCCGCCTTCGTGGAGACGGTGCGGCAGATCCCGGTCATCCGGCGCAAGGTCGAGGCGGTGCTGTCGGCCGCGGGCTTCACCCCCGACAGCCACGACGGGCGCGACCTGCTCCAGATCCTGGAGACCTACCCGCGCGACGAGCTGTTCCAGATCCCCGTCGGTGAGCTGCGCTCCATCGCCACCTCGGTGCTCTACCTCCAGGAGCGGCGCAAGCTGCGCCTCTTCCTGCGCCAGGACGAGTACGGCCGCTACTACTCGGCGCTGGTGTACCTGCCGCGGGACCGCTACACCACGGCGGTGCGGCTGCGCCTCATCGACATCCTCACCGAGGAGCTCCACGGCACCAGCGTGGACTTCACGGCCTGGAACACCGAGTCGGTGCTCTCCCGCCTGCACTTCGTCGTCCGCGTGGAACCCGGCACGGAACTGGACCGGCTCACCGACGCCGACGCCGACCGCATCGAGACCCGGCTCGCCGACGCCACCCGGTCCTGGGCGGACGGGTTCGCCGACGCGCTGCTCGCCGAGTGCGGGGAGGAACATGCCGCCGAACTGGCGCACCGCTACGGCAGCGCCGCCTTCCCCGAGGGGTACAAGGCTGACTTCCCGCCGCGGGCCGCGGTCGCGGACATCCAGCACATCGACGCACTCGCCGACGGCCCCGCCTCCGGCGCACCGGCCTCCGCCGGGCGTGCGGGCGACCCGGCGAGCGCGGAGAACCGCGACAGCGGCGGCGACTTCGCGCTCAGCCTCTACGAACCGGTGGGCGCCGGCCCGGGCGAGCGGCGGTTCAAGATCTTCCGGACGGGTCAGCCGGTGTCGCTCTCCGCGGTGCTGCCGATCCTCCAGGCCATGGGGGTCGAGGTCGTCGACGAGCGGCCCTACGAACTGCGTCCGGCGGACGGCCGCAAGGCCTGGATCTACGACTTCGGTCTGCGGCTGCCCGGGACCGGGCCGCGGGGCGGGGGCGACGACGCCCGGGAGCGGTTCCAGCAGACCTTCGCCGCGGTCTGGAACGGCCGGGCCGAGAACGACGGCATCAACGCCCTGGTGCTGGCTGCGGGTCTGACATGGCGGCAGGCGATGGTGTTGCGGGCCTACGCCAAGTACCTCTGGCAGGCCGGTGCCAAGTTCGGTCAGGGCACGATGGAGGAGACCCTCCGCAAGAACGTCCACACCACCCGGCTGCTCGTCTCGCTCTTCGAGGCGCGGTTGGCCCCCACCCGGCAGCGCGCGGGCACCGAACTGACCGACGGCCTGCTGGAGGAGCTCGACGGCGCGCTGGACTCGGTCGCCAACCTCGACGAGGACCGGATGCTGCGGTCCTTCCTGACCGTCATCAAGGCCACCCTGCGCACCAACTACTTCCAGCGCGGCGAGGACGGCGAGCCGCGGGACTACGTGTCGATCAAGCTCGACCCGCAGGCCATCCCGGACCTGCCCGCGCCCCGCCCCGAGTACGAGGTGTGGGTGTACTCGCCGCGGGTCGAGGGCGTCCACCTGCGCTTCGGCAAGGTGGCCCGCGGCGGGCTCCGCTGGTCCGACCGGCGGGAGGACTTCCGCACCGAGATCCTCGGGCTGGTGAAGGCCCAGGAGGTGAAGAACACCGTCATCGTCCCGGTCGGGGCCAAGGGCGGCTTCGTCGGCAAGCGGCTGCCGGACCCGGCCAGGGACCGCGAGGCCTGGATGGCCGAGGGCATCGCCTGCTACCGCACCTTCATCTCCGGTCTGCTCGACATCACCGACAACCTGGACGGCGGCGAGGTGGTGCCCCCGGACGAGGTGGTGCGCCACGACGACGACGACACGTATCTGGTGGTCGCGGCGGACAAGGGGACCGCCACCTTCTCGGACATCGCCAACGAGGTCGCCGTCTCCTACGGCTTCTGGCTGGGGGACGCCTTCGCCTCCGGCGGGTCGGCGGGTTACGACCACAAGGGCATGGGCATCACGGCCAGGGGCGCCTGGGAGTCGGTGAAGCGCCACTTCCGGGAGCTCGACCACGACACCCAGACCCAGGACTTCACCGTCGTGGGCATCGGCGACATGTCCGGGGACGTGTTCGGCAACGGGATGCTGCTGAGCGAGCACGTCAGGCTGGTCGCCGCCTTCGACCACCGACACATCTTCCTCGACCCGGAGCCGGACGCCGCCACCTCGTATGCCGAGCGGCGGCGGCTCTTCGAGCTGCCGCGGTCCTCGTGGGCCGACTACGACACCGGGCTGATCTCCGCCGGAGGCGGGGTCCATCCGCGCACGGCGAAGTCCGTCCCGATCAGCGCCGAGGTCAGGGAGGCACTCGGTCTGGACGCCGGGGTCTCCAAGCTCACCCCGCCCGAGCTGATGCAGGCCATCCTGCGGGCCCCCGTCGACCTGCTGTGGAACGGCGGGATCGGGACCTACGTCAAGGCCTCCACCGAGAGCAACCAGGACGTCGGCGACAAGGCCAACGACGCCATCCGCGTCGACGGCCGGGACGTGCGGAGCAAGGTGGTGGGCGAGGGCGGCAACCTCGGACTGACCCAGCTCGGCCGGATCGAGTTCGCCACCAACGGCGGCCTGGTGAACAGCGACGCCATCGACAACAGCGCCGGTGTGGACACCTCCGACCATGAAGTGAACATCAAGATCCTGCTCAACGCGGTGGTGTCCAGCGGGGACATGACCGTCAAGCAGCGGAACGCGCTGCTGGCGGAGATGACCGACGAGGTCGCCGGCCTGGTGCTGCGCAACAACTACACGCAGAACGTGGCCCTGGCCAACGCCCAGGAGACGGCCGCCGGTCTGCTGCTGGCGCACCAGCGTTTCATGCGGTCGCTCGGCCGCGCCGGACGGCTGGACCGCTCGCTGGAGTTCCTGCCCTCCGACCGGCTGATCAAGGAGCGGTTGCACAACGGAGTCGGCCTCACGCAGCCGGAGCTGGCCGTCCTCCTCGCCTACGCCAAGATCACCGTGACCGAGGCGCTGGTCGGCACCGACCTGCCGGACGACCCGTACCTGCGGCGGCTGGTGCACGAGTACTTCCCCCGGGCGCTCCGGGAGCGCTTCCCCGAGGAGGTCGACCGGCACGCCCTGGGCCGGCAGATCGTCACCACCCTGCTCGTCAACGACACGGTGAACACCGGCGGGACGACCTTCCTCCACCGGCTGCGCGAGGAGTCCGGCGCGACCATCGAGGAGATCGTCCGGGCGCACACCGCCGCCCGGACCATCTTCGAGATGCCCTGGATCTGGGACCAGGTCGAGGCGCTCGACAACGTGGTGTCCGGCCGGGTCCAGACCCGGATGCGGCTGCACTCGCGCCGTCTGGTCGAACGGGCCACCCGCTGGCTGCTCGGCAACCGCCCGCAGCCGCTGCACCTCTCGGACACCATCGTCTTCTTCGAGGAGCGGGTCGAGGAGGTCTGGCAGGAACTGCCCAAGCTGCTCAAGGGCGAGGACCTGGGCTGGTACGAGCGGATCCACGAGGAGCTGGAGTCGGCCGGCGTGCCGAGCGAACTCGCCCAGCGGGTGGCCGGGTTCTCGTCGGTCTTCCCCGCGCTGGACGTGGTGGCGGTCGCCGAGCGCACCGGACGCGATCTGATGGACGTGGCCGAGGTCTACTACGACCTCGCGGACCGGTTGGGTATCAGCCAGCTCCAGGACCGCGTCGGCGAACTCCCGCGGGCCGACCGCTGGCAGTCCATGGCCAGGGCCTCGATCCGTGAGGATCTCTACGCGGCCCACCAGCTGCTGACCGCCGACGTGCTGGCGGCGGGCGAGCCCTCGGCTTCGCCGGAGCAGCAGTTCAAGGCGTGGGAGGAGAAGAACGCCGCGGTCCTGGGCCGTGCCAGGGCGACGCTGGAGGAGATCCAGGCCTCGGAGGTGTTCGACCTGGCCAACCTGTCGGTGGCCATGCGCACCATGCGCACCCTGCTCCGCAGCAACCGCTGACCGGCCGACCGCTTCCGCCGGCCGGAGCGCGCCCCGGGCGCGCCCCGGCCGGCGGACCAGCGGGTCCGGAGCGCCTCAGAGCCGGGCGGCCGGCCGGGGCACCTGCTCCGGACGGCCCGGCCGCGACGGACCGACCACCCGCGGCCGCCGCGGCGCGGCGCGGCCGGCCGGCAGCGCGGCCGCGCCGGACGCGGGCCCGGACGGCACGGCCAGGGCGGGTGCGTTCAGGAAGACCGCCCGCACCACCCGGTCGGCGGTCTGCCCGTCCTCGTACGGGCAGAACCGGGCTCGGAAGGCGGCCCTCAGGGCGGCCGACCCCGCGCCCCGCCAGGCCCCGCTGCGGAAGAGCCCGACCAGTTCCTCCAGATCGTGGGCGATCGGCCCGGGCGGAGCGCTCGGCAGGTCGAAGTAGGTGCCCCGGGTGGCCCGGTAGGTCTCCCAGTCGTCCAGGTGGAGGACGATCGGCCGGTTCAGGACCGCGAAGTCGAACATCACCGGCGCGTAGTCGGTCACCAGCACGTCCGCCGCCAGGCAGAGCTCGGCCAGCGGACGGCGGACTCCGGCGTCCAGCACCGTGTACCCGGGGCCCAGGGCGTTCGCCAACCGCGTGCTGCTCAGCCGTGCCGACTCCCGGCCGTGCAGGTACTCCCGGGGCGCCGGGGCGTACAGCACCGCCTTCACCCCGTCCGGGACGCCCGCCTCGGCACGCACCCGGGCCACGTCCGCGGACGTGGCGGTGCAGAGCAGGTCGTTCCGCGGTGCGCCGTACTCCAGCGTGGTGCAGCCGCCGGGGTACGCGCGCTCCCTGGCCAGGGTCGCGTGCCGGTTCGCCGAGAGGCTGTAGTCCCACTCGTCGGCCTGCTCCAGGAGCCTCGCGAAGTCGATCCCGGCGGACGCAGCCGGCCGGTCGCGCAGGTCCATGCCCATCAGCCCCAGCGGGGTACCGCGGTGCGTCTGCACCAGCACCTGCCCCGGCCGCTTGTGCCGCCGTGGGCCGAAGGAGCTGTCGCCCACGAGGTAGCCGGCCCGGGCCAGTGCCGTCCAATGGGCGGCGGACCCCGGAGCCAGCAGCCGTACGCCGGGGGGCAGGACGGGCGCGTCCTCGGCCCGGTCGACCCAGCAGATCCGCAGCCCGGGGACCAGCGCCCGTGCCCGTGCGGCCAGCACGGCCGGGTCGCCGCCGTCCGAGGGTGAGGCGCTGGTGAACAGGGCCAGATCCGGATCGATGGGCCGCCGCGACTGGACCCGGTGGTGCAACCGCAGGGCGATGCGGCGCAGTCCGCCCCACACCCGTGCCGCCCGCCCCCGCAGGCCCCGCACGGACCACAGCAGTTGGAACGTGCGCCGCGCACCGAGCCGGACCAGCAGGTGCCGCAGGTCGGTCCGTCCGGCGGCGGCCTGGTGGCTCAGGCACTGCCTGCTGCTGCGTCGGAAGAACTCGGTCCGGCTCGCGCGCGGCAGCCGTCCGGGCTTCAGGAACAGGGCGAGCAGATGGTCCGTCATCCGGCGGTAGAGAAGCGGTTTCCAGCGGGCGAGGCCGGGCCGTTCGTCCAAGAACGCGAAGGCGCGGTCGTACTGCTGGAACAGGTCGAAGTCGCGGCGGTCGTCCTCTTCGGTGCGGGAGCCGGGTTCGGACGCCTTGCGGCGCTGCCGGTGCTGGACGCAGACCCGGTCCAGCACGGACGTGGCCTCCGAGGTCAGCAGGACCGCCCAGGTCCAGGGCGTCGCCTCGTGGCTGCCGGTCGGGAAACCGAGCCCCTCCTGGCGGACGAACGCCCCCCGGTAGGCCTTGTTCCAGGCGACGGACGGCAGCCGGAGCAGCCCGGGACGGTCCTTGAGCCGGAACACCTGCGGGTCGCGCGGGGCCAGGGCGCCGACCCGGCTGCCCCGGTCGCTGCCGCCGTGCCAGAAGGTGCGCACGTGGTCGAAGACCAGCACGTCCGGCTCGGCGGTCTCGGCCAGTCGGTCGGCCACCGCCTGGAGCGCGCCCGGGGTGAGGGCGTCGTCGCTGTCGAGGAAGAGCAGGTAGTCGCCGCGCGCGTGTGCCAGTCCGGAGTTGCGGGCGGGGCCGGCGCCGGACCGTTCCGGCAGGCGCAGCACGGTCATCCGCGGGTCGCCCGCGGCGGTCTCGGCGAGGAGGTCGGCGCAGGGCTCGGGCGAGCAGTCGTCCACCGCGACGAGTTCGAGATCGGTGAAGGACTGGGTCAGCACGGATTGCAGGCACTCGGGCAGATATGCCTGCACCTGATGGACGGGGACAATGATGCTGAATCGAGGCACGGCACATCCACGGGTGGGCGCGATCGGCTGATAAGCCGATCATGCGCGATTCGCAAACGTGTGCCGTGCACCTGACCGGGCGGCGGAGCGAAATGGTCCGTTCGGCCCAGCGGCGCGTGGGCCGACGGTGCGAGGGTCAGCGGTGCGTGGGTCCGGGGCGGGCGCCGCCGGACCGCGGTTCCGGGCGTGTCGGGCGCCCGGCCCCGTCCGGGACACCGCCCGGGGCGGGGCCGGGCCGGGCCGGAACACTGCCCGGCGGTCCCGGGCCGGGGCCTCAGCCCAGCGGGGGCACCGGTTCGGCACCGGCCTCGCGGGCCGCCCGCTCGGTGGCGCTGGCCAGCAGCGCCAGGTCCGTCGGTCCGTTGCCCAGCTCGCGCACCGGCCGCCGGGAGGGCGGGTCGCCCGCCCGGTCCCAGTCGAGCGCGACCACGGTCGGCCGGAGCGTGGCCGTCCGCGGGATGCGGCCGGTGACCCGGCTGCCCTGGAAGGGCGTCACCGAGCCGTCCGGACGGTGCAGTGCCCCGCGCCCGGGCCGGGACTCCTCGGCCGAGGCGGGATCGTCCGGATCACCGCCCAACGCCACCCGCATCGCGGCGCCCTGGTCCGCGACGGTGGCGGCCGTCCGGTCGGGCCGCCCGGTGGCGGCCACCAGGTGCACCCCGAGCCGGATGCCGTCCCGGGCGACCGACTCCAGCGCGCGCACCACCGAACCCGCCGCCGGGCGGCCGGGGTTGCCCAGGGCCGGGTCGACGAGCACGTCGAAGTCGTCCACCAGCACCACGAGCCGCGGCAGCGGCGGCGCGGACTGCACGGGTGCGGAGGCTGCGCCGCCGCCGGCGCGCGGCCGCAACCGGAGTGTGCCGCTGTCGAGGTCCGAGGCCGCCGACCGCCGCCGGGCTGCGGCGGTCTCGGTGGCCTGCTGGGCGAAGGTGTCGAAGTGCGCCGTTCCCAGCAACTCCGCGCGCCGTTTCAACTCGCCGCTCAGCGCCTGGGCGAAACCGCGCATCCGGACGGGTTCACCGGCGCTGAGGTACATCGAGGCGTGCGGGAGTTCGGCGCACACGCCCAGCCCCGCGCCGTCGCCGTCGATGAGCACCAGGCCCAGCCGGTCCGGGCGCTCCCCGGCGGCCAGAGCCGCGGCCAGCGAGCACAGCAGCTCGGTCTTCCCGCTGCCCGCGGCGCCGCTGACCAGCAGATGGCTGCGGTCGGCCCCCAGGTCGGCCGTCACCGGACCGCGCGGCCCGGCGCCGAGGACCAGCGAGGCGGCGCCGGCCCCCGGCACCTCACCGGAGGCGGGCGACCAGCGGGCCAGCAGCGCCGCGGGGGTCGCCCTGGCCAGCCCCAGTTCGTCCAGCAGCCGGGAGCCGGGCGGCAGGGCGACAGCCGGGCGGGCCGCCGGTACGGCGCCCGCCGCCGGCTCCGGCTCGCGCACCGGCGCGAGCGCCCGCGCGAAGCGCTGCGCCCAGGCCGCGGACACGCCGTCCACCGTCGCCAGTGCACCGGTCGGGTCGCCCCCGCGCTCCACCAGCCGGACGGCGGTGGCCACCGCGCCGCTCAGCAGGGCGGCGGAACCGCACTCGCGGAAGGCCGGCAGCGCGGCGTAGGCACTGGCGAGGGTGTCGGCGAACGGGGAGGACGGGGTGGTGGCGGGGGTCTCGGCCAGGCAGAGTACGTGTACCCCCGCGGAGGAGCCCCCGGCGGCCAGCCGGGCGACGGACTCCCGCAGGGCGGCCGTCCCCGGGTCGCCGTCGACCACGACGACCGTCGCCGGACCGCGGTGGCGCCCGGCGGCGGCCAGCACGTCCGCCCGCTCGGCCGTCACCCAGTCGCTGCCGAGCGGCCCTTCGTCGACCCGGCGGGTCAACTCCTCGGCACGGGCGGCGGCCTGGGTCCGATCGAGGCCGAAGAGCAGCCGGCAGTCCTGCCCGCGCGCGGCGCGGGTGTGCGGCAGCCACCCCAGCCACGACCACTCCGCGGCGGCGCCCGCCCGCCCGGAGGCGATCAGCACGACCTCCAGCAGGCTCGGCGGGTGCAGCACCGCGAGTTGGGCGAGTACCGAGCGGGCCATCGGCAGCAGCCGCTCGCGCGGCCCCGCCAGACCCAGTGATCCGGCACGCCGCAGCGCCACGGCGACCGGGGCGTCCGGGTGCGCGCCGTGGTGGGCGGTGCCCAGCCGGGCGGTGAGGGCGTGCGGGTGGTCCGCGCCGCGCTCCCACAACCGCGGGCCCTGGCCGAGTGCAGTGAGCAGCACCTCCGCCGGGTCGGGCCACCGGCCGTCGGCCGGGACGCCTGCCGCCCGCGGCGCGGGGACGCCCGTCCGCGGCCCGGCGTCCTGCGCCGTGCCCCCGTGGTCGGCCGCGGCCTCGGGCCCTTCGGCGCGTCTGCCGGTGAGCCGGCGGGCCCAGCCGCCTATGCCGCCCCGGGACCGCCGGTCCTCGGCGGACTCCTCGGTGCCGGCCGCCCCGCCGTGCCCGGGGTGTTCGTGATCGGTGACCGGGTGGGCGTGCCCGGCGCGGTGCGTGCCAGCGGCGCCGTCGTCGGAGCGCTGCTCCCGGCGGTGCTCGATCTCCTCCGGCGCCCGGGCCCCGCCGACCGGCCGCCCGGCCGCGTTGCGCCGGGCCGGGCCGGTGTTCTGCGCCGGGACGGGGGCGGCGGTGCCGCGGAGCGGTGTGGGCTGCCGGGTGGTGGCGGCCTCCCGGACGGCGGGCCGTACCGGGGCCTCCGGAGCGTCGGGGGAGTGCCCGGTGCCGGTGCGGCGGTCCTCGGCCGGGGCGTGCAGCCGCAGCAGCGTCTCGCCGACCCGCAGGGCCGCGCCGGGGAGCAGCGGGGCCGGACGGTCGTGCACCGGACGGCCGTTCACGCTGGTGCCGTTGGTGGAACCGAGATCGGTGACGGTCACCGCGCCGGTGTCCGCGACGGTCACCGCGCAGTGCAGCCGGGACACGTCCGGGTCGTCGAGCACCACGTCCGCTCCGGTGGACCGCCCGATCCGCACGCGGCCGCCGTGCAGCAGGTGCACGCCGCCGGCGTCCGGTCCGGCCACGACGTCGAGCCTGATCCCGTCCGGGACCGCGGTCGCGGGGTGACCGGAAGGGGCGTGCAAGGTGACGACCGCGCCGTCCATCAGAGGTGGTTCGCCGACCATCTGCCGCTGCGGGTCGAGCCGTCGTGAACCGCAGTAGAGCGTGACCGGGTCACCGGGCGAGGCCGGGACGCCGGAAGCGGTGGCGTGCGCGGTCGCCAGTGCGCCAGCCACCGTCGCCAGTACCGTCCCGGCCGGTGCCGTCACCAGGACGTCGCACGCGGCGGCGTCCTGCTGCGGACCGCTGCGCGGCCCGAGGACAGTGAGCCGGATCTGGTTCGGCATCGGACCCTCCCGGTTCATCAACCATGCGCCAGACCGTAGACGTATCCTCGCACCCGCCATCCCGGTTTCGCGCCGCTACCGCCATAGAATGATCTTGATTTGTGCACCCGGCTGGAAAGTGACTACGGATGTGGCCGAGTTCATACCTTGTGTCGAGCGTTTCTGAGCGCCGTACGAGCGCGAGTGACCTGCCCCGGCCCTCGGGTGGCCCCTGGGGGAAGCGTTGACGTCCGGCCGCGCCGTCCGCCGGAACACTTCCGCGGCGACCCGCGGCAACCCTCAGCCCGCGGTGCGCGTCTTGCCGGGGAGTCGCCGTGTGAGGCGGTCCCGGCCGGTGCCGCACTCCACCCGCCGGGCGTCGCGTGCGGCATTAGAGTGGGCCGGGGCCGGGCCGACCGCGGTCCGGTGCACAGCCACAGGACGACCAGGGAGCCGATGACGTGCGGCCGGTAGGCAGCAAGTACTTGCTCGAGGAGCCGCTCGGGCGCGGGGCCACGGGCACCGTCTGGCGTGCCCGCCAGCGGGAGCGGGCGGGCGAGGAGGCCGCTGTCGCGGGGCATCCCGGCGAACTGCTCGCGATCAAGGTTCTCAAGGAGGAGCTTGCGCACGACCCGGACGTGGTGATGCGCTTCCTGCGGGAACGCTCCGTCCTGCTGCGGCTCACCCACCAGAACATCGTGCGCACCCGGGACCTGGTGGTCGAGGGCGATCTGCTCGCGCTGGTCATGGACCTGGTCGAGGGCCCGGACCTGCACCGCTACCTCCGTGAGAACGGTCCACTCTCCCCGGTCGGGGCCGCGCTGCTCACCGCGCAGGTGGCCGACGCGCTCGCCGCCAGCCACGCCGACGGCGTCCTCCACCGGGATCTGAAACCGGCCAACGTGCTGCTCGCGGAGAGCGAGCAGGGCATGTGGCCGATGCTCACGGACTTCGGCATCGCCCGGCTCGCCGACTCGCCCGGCCTCACCCGGACCCACGAGTTCGTCGGCACCCCCGCCTACGTCGCCCCCGAGTCCGCGGAGGGCAGGCCGCAGACCTCGGCGGTGGACATCTACGGCGCCGGCATCCTGCTCTACGAAGTACTCACCGGCCGGCCCCCCTTCGGCGGCGGCTCGGCGCTGGAGGTGCTCCAGCGGCACCTCAGCGAACAGCCGCCCCGCCCCGGGCAGATGCCCGAACCGTTGTGGACGGTCGTCGAGCGGTGCCTGCGCAAGAACCCCGAGGAGCGTCCGAGCGCCGAGTCGCTGGCCCAGGGCCTGCGCACGGTCGCGGCCGGGCTCGCGACGGGAGCCACCCACGAGCAGTACCGGGCCGCCCTCGGGGTCGGCGCGCTGCTCGTCCCCGCAGTCCGGCCGCCGAGCGTGCCGGGCAGCGGGCCGGATGAGTCGCCCGCCACACAGGTACTGCCCTCCGGCAGCGGCGGCGCGGCAGCCGGCTACGACCCCGATGGTGCCACCAGCGTGCTGCCGCAGTCCCCGGGCGGCCCCGGAGGCGGGAACCCGAACGCCGACCCGACGTCCGTGCTGCCGCCGGTGCCCGGTGGGCCGCCGCAGGGCGGCCCACCGGACCCGCACCCGTGGCAGAGCCAACTGCGAGCGGCCCGGGACCGCAACGAGCAGACCCAGGTGCAGCCTCTCGACCCGGGCGAGGACCCGCTGCGCCGCCGCCCCGCCCGGCAGGCACCGCCGCCACCGGCCCCGCAGCCCCCTCCCGGCCGCCGGGGGCAGGACAGGCAGCAGGACCACCGGCAGCAGGGCGCTCCGCGGGCCGAGCCGCGGCCGGCCCCGCAGCGCTACGCCCCGCCCCCGTCCGCGCAGCCGGCGCCCCAGCGGTACGACCCGCAGCGCACCGAGCCCCGCGAGCCGCGCCCGTCCCGGGAGCCGCGCCGACCGAGCGCCAACCCGATGCGGATCCCGGGCCTGGGGTGCCTCAAGGGCTGCTTCTTCATGATCCTCATCATGGTGGCCGTGGTGGCGCTCATCTGGAACTTCACCCCCGTCCCCGAGTGGGTCGCCGAGGGGAAGAGCTTCTGGGAGACCACCAAGGACTGGTTCGGTTCGGTGAGCGAGTGGATCGGCGGGGTCTCCGAGAACTTCTAGGCGTGCGGGCCCGCCCCGCGGAGCGGGCCCGCACGGAACGACCGCACGGGCTCAGAGTTTTGTCGACATAACAGGGGTCTTTCCGGTACAGATGCGGCGCTTGTCGCCGACCTTGGCCCGAGTGCGCCCCCGCGCCGCGTAGCTTTGTCGTCATGGCACGGAAGATCGGCAGCCGGTACACCGCTCATCAGATCCTGGGACGCGGGAGCGCGGGCACGGTGTGGTTGGGTGCGGGCCCCGACGGGCCCGTCGCCATCAAGCTGCTGCGCGAGGACCTGGCCGCGGACCAGGAACTCGTCGGCCGCTTCGTGCAGGAGCGGGCGGCTCTGGTCAGCCTGGACCACCCGCGGGTGGTCGGGGTGCGGGACCTGGTCGTCGACGGCAACGACCTCGCCCTGGTGATGGACCTCGTCCGCGGATCGGATCTGCGCACCCTGCTCGACCAGGAGCGCCGCCTCACCCCCCAGGAAGCGGTGGCCCTGGCCGCCGACGTCTCCGACGGGCTGGCCGCCGCGCACAAGGCCGGGTACGTGCACCGTGACGTCAAGCCGGAGAACATCCTCCTGGACGGTGAGACCCGGCGGGCGCTGCTCACCGACTTCGGGGTCGCCAAGCTGATCGACGAGCCGCGCCGGGGTGGCGCGGGGCGGGTGGTCGGAACCCCCGACTACGTCGCACCGGAGATCGTCGAGGGGCTGCCGCCGCGGGCCGCAGTGGACATCTACGCCCTGGCCACGGTGCTCTACGAACTGCTCGCCGGGTTCACGCCCTTCGGTGGCGGCCACCCGGGGGCCGTGCTGCGCCGCCACGTCACCGAGGCGGTCGCCCCGCTGCCCGGCATCCCGGACGAGCTGTGGCGGTTGATACACCAGTGCCTGGCCAAGGCACCCGCGTCCCGCTACCGGGCGCCCGAGCTGGCGACCCGACTGCGCGAGCTGCTGCCCGCACTCGCCGGGTACCCGGCCCTGCGCATCGACGAGACGGAACCGGAGCAGCCCGCGGAACCGCCCCGCCCCGCGGACCCCGAGCCGGAGCCGGTGGCCCGGGGCGCCGTCCCGCTGGTCCGGGGCGAGCCGTCACCCGATTCGGCGAACCGGGACACGCACACGAGCATGCGGGTCCCCGGCGCGGAGGAGCTTGCCGGGGGCGCCCACGGCACCGCGCGCGCGGTGCGGGCCCCCGGGCAGCCCCGCGCCGGCTCGGCCAGGCACCGGGCCGCCGAGCGGCGGCGGCGGGTGAAGCTGGGCGTCGCGGCCACCGCGGCGGCGGTGGCACTGGGGGTGGGCGGCTGGCTGGCCTTCGGTCCCGACGGTGAGTCCACCGGAGGCATGGGAGGCCCGCCGGCGGTGCAGAATCCCACCCCGTGACCCTGCTGGGGGCGCCCCGGTCAGCCGGTAGGCTGGAGACGTGGCAGCCGTCGATGTATCCGAAGCACTGAAATCCCTCTCCTCCACCATGGAGTCGATCGAGGCCGTACTCGACCTCGACAAGCTGAGGTCCGATATCGCCGTGCTGGAGGAGCAGGCCGCGTCCCCCACGCTCTGGGACGATCTGGAGCACGCCCAGCAGGTCACCAGCCGCCTCTCCTACCTCCAGGGCCAGCTCAGGAAGGTCGAGGAGCTGCACGCCCGGATCGACGACATCCAGGTGCTCTTCGAGCTGGCGCAGTCCGAGGACGACGCCGACGCCCGCGCCGAGGTGGAGAGCGAGCTGGCAGCCGCCCAGAAGCTGGTGGACGAGCTGGAGGTGCGGACACTGCTCTCCGGCCAGTACGACCAGCGGGAGGCGATGGTCAGCATCCGGGCCGAGGCGGGTGGTGTGGACGCGGCCGACTTCGCCGAGCAGCTCCAGCGCATGTACCTGCGCTGGGCCGAGCGCCGCGGCTACCCGACGGAGGTACTCGACACGTCCTACGCGGAGGAGGCGGGCATCAAGTCCACCACCTTCTCGGTGCGGGCCCCCTACGCCTACGGCACCCTCTCGGTCGAGCAGGGCACCCACCGGATGGTGCGGATCTCGCCCTTCGACAACCAGGGCCGTCGGCAGACCTCCTTCGCGGGTGTCGAGGTGCTGCCCGTCGTGCAGCAGACCGACCACATCGACATCCCGGAGAACGAGCTGCGGATCGACGTCTTCCGGTCTTCCGGCCCGGGCGGCCAGTCGGTCAACACCACCGACTCCGCGGTCCGGATGACGCACATCCCCACCGGCATCGTCGTCTCCTGCCAGAACGAGAAGTCGCAGATCCAAAACCGCGCGGCGGCGATGCGCGTCATGCAGGCTCGACTGCTGGCGCACCGCCGGGCGGAGGAGCAGGCCAAGATGGACGCCCTGAAGGCGGAGGGCGGCAACTCCTGGGGCAATCAGATGCGTTCCTACGTCCTCCAGCCCTACCAGATGGTCAAGGATCTCCGTACCGACCACGAGGTCGGAAACCCGCAGGCGGTCCTGGACGGCGACATCGACGGATTCCTGGAGGCCGGTATCCGCTGGCGCAAGCAACAGGAGCAGGAAGCCACCGCCTGACCGTCGGCGACCCCGAGGTGAATCCTGGGCTCCGCCCGCGGGCAGGTGTGCTCTCCCTCACAACGGAACGTCCGGGGTCGCAAGTGACCGCCCACGGCGGACATTTCCCGCACGTCTCGCTTGACGCTGTTGTGGAAAGTGGGAAGGGTGTCCACTCGGCAGGCGTGTGCCACGACCCTGCACCACGGGGACGAGCCGGACACCCGGTCGCCGAGACGATCGCGGACCGGATCCATCGAGGTCTCCAGCAGAAGCTTTCCGGCGCCGCTGCTCCATTGCTCAAGCAGACTACTGGGGGTAGTTGGTAGTGACCAATTCCAGAACGCGGGTGCGTCTCGCGCGGATCGCGGCCGGCGCGGTCTTCGCCGCGGGCGCCTCGCTCACCGTTGCGGGCGTCGCGCAGGCCGCGAACCCCGACAGCGACTCCGTGACCACGTTCGACGAGGGCGGCCCGGACGTCCCCGAGGACCCGGCCCCGACGGAGCCCGACCCGGACGACCCGGACGACCCGGACCCGACCGATCCGACGGACCCGACGGATCCGGCCGATCCGACCGATCCGACGGACCCGACGGATCCGGCCGATCCGGCCGATCCGACCGATCCGACGGACCCGACGGATCCGGCCGATCCGACGGACCCGGCCGATCCGACGGACCCGGCGACGGGGGGCGGTGACAACGGCGGTTCCGGTGGCGACGGCGGGTCGACCAGCCAGGGCGGCTCCGGCGGCGGCCTGGACCCGGAAACCACCGGTGGCTCGGGCGCCGCGCCGGACGGCGGCGGCAAGGAGCAGATCACCACGCCGCAGCAGCCCGCCGCTCAGGACCCGCAGCCCGCCGCTCAGGGCGGGGGCCGCGAGGAACTGGCGGAGACCGGCGCGGCCGAGACCGGCTTCCTGCTGGCCGGCGCGGCGACGATGATCGCCGGTGGCATCGGCTTCCGGATGCTGCCGCGGATGATGAACCGCGACGGCGCGGCCGCCGCCTGAGGCCGCGGTGCGTGCGGCGTCGAGGCAGGTGAGGCGGCAGGGCGCCGAGGCGTCCCCGCCGCCGCCGAGGCGCTCCCCGGTCGCCGGTCCACCCGGGCCGGCGGCCGGGAGTACGCGAGATCGCTGCAACGGCACCGCGGGGCCCGGACACGGCGGGATTCACCGCCGTGTCCGGGCCCCGCGGTGCCGTTCGCGTACGAAAGGCGGCCATGCGCGCACCGGGCTGCGCATGGGGGCCGCGGAGGGGTGTCGGCTCAGACGAGCCGGCCGAAGAGCAGCGCGACGGCCAGCAGGGTCAGAAGCAGCAGGAACAGGGCCTGGGGTGTGAGGCCGGCCAGGGGGCCTTCCTGGCGGTGAAGTCGGGCTCGCTCGGCTCGGCAGACCGAGCAGCGGGCCTCATTCACCGGCCCCGCGCAGTTGGCGCACACCAGTCGATCGCATGTCATGCGAAATCCTCCCTCTACTGCGCCAACGCCGCAGCGGAGCGATACGTTCCCCCGGTAGCGCCGATACCACTGTGCCAGGGGCGGAGCCGGTGCGCAGCACGGCGGAGGACGGAGCGGGGCGCTGCCTGCTTTGGGCCGGTTCGTCACGGGGACGAACCGGTGATACCGGACGGTGTCTGCGGGCTGTCCGGTGCTTCGCGTATGGTCGCCCACACCGAAGGCAAGCCGCCCCGCGGCTTTGACTGCCCCTACCCAGGTCGACGTGGTGTGAATCCGTGATTCGTTTTGACAACGTCTCCAAGAGCTATCCCAAGCAGACCGGCCCCGCGCTCCGCGATGTCTCGCTGGAGATCGACCGCGGTGAGTTCGTGTTCCTCGTCGGCTCGTCCGGCTCCGGCAAGTCCACGTTCCTGCGCCTCGTCCTGCGGGAGGAGCGCGCCTCGTACGGGCAGGTGCACGTACTCGGCAAGGACCTGAACCGGCTCTCCAACTGGAAGGTGCCGCAGATGCGGCGCCAGTTGGGCACGGTCTTCCAGGACTTCCGGCTGCTGCCGAACAAGACGGTGGGGGAGAACGTCGCGTTCGCGCTGGAGGTCATCGGCAAGTCCCGCGGTCAGATCCGCAAGACCGTGCCGGAGGTGCTCGACCTGGTCGGGCTCGGCGGCAAGGAGGACCGGATGCCCGGTGAGCTGTCCGGCGGTGAGCAGCAACGGGTGGCGATCGCGCGGGCCTTCGTCAACCGGCCGCTGCTGCTGATCGCGGACGAGCCGACGGGCAACCTGGACCCGCACACCTCCGTCGGCATCATGAAACTGCTCGACCGCATCAACAGGACCGGGACGACGGTCGTGATGGCCACGCACGATCAGCAGATCGTCGACCAGATGCGCAAGCGAGTGATCGAATTGGAGAAGGGCCGTCTCGTGCGCGACCAGTCGCGCGGCGTCTACGGCTACCAGCACTGAAAGGACGCCATGCGCGCCCAGTTCGTACTGTCGGAGATCGGCGTCGGTCTCCGCCGCAATCTGACGATGACCTTCGCGGTGATCGTCTCGGTGGCGATCTCACTGGCGCTGCTCGGTGCCGCCCTGCTGGCCAACGAGCAGGTCAACTCGATGAAGGGCTTCTGGTACGACAAGGTTCAGGTGTCGATCTACCTGTGCAACAAGAACGACGCCGAGACGGACCCGCAGTGCACCAAGGGCGCCGTCACCAATCAGCAGAAGCGTGAGATCAAGGCGGACCTGGAGAAGCTCAAGGTCGTCGACACGGTCTTCCACGAGTCCAGCGACGAGGCGTACAAGCACTACAAGGAACAGTTCCAGGACTCTCCGCTGGCGTCCTCGCTGACCCCGGACCAGATGCAGGAGTCCTACCGGGTCAAGCTCACCGACCCGACCAAGTACGACGTGATCCAGACGGCGTTCGGCGGACGGGACGGGGTGCAGGAGGTACAGGACCAGCGAAGTCTGCTGGAAAACCTGTTCAACCTGTTGAACGGGATGAACTTCGCCGCGGTCTGCGTGATGGCGCTGATGCTCGTGGTCGCGCTGCTGCTGATCGTGAACACCGTCCGGGTGTCCGCGTTCAGCCGGCGGCGGGAGACCGGGATCATGCGGCTGGTCGGCTCGTCCAGCTTCTACATCCAGATGCCGTTCATCCTGGAGGCTGCCATCGCCGGCCTGATCGGCGCCACGCTGGCCTGCCTGCTGCTGATCGGCGGCAAGTACTTCCTGATCAACAACTGGCTGCAGGAGCGGATCGCGCTGATCCAGTTCATCGGCTGGGACTCGGTCCTCAAGGTGATGCCGTTCGTTCTGATCGTGGGGGTTCTGATGCCTTCGCTCGCAGCTTTCCTCGCTCTGCGCAAGTACCTGAAGGTGTGAATCGGGTGTGACGAAGGACGCGGGCGCCGTGCGGCCAAGCTGGCGTGCGGCGCCCCTGCCTGTCCTAGACTCCGCACCATGTCGGGTCCATGGATGTTCGTCCAGCCCCACCGCGTCCGCCGCGGGGCTGCCCTGACACTGGTCTTCGCCGGGGTGCTGGTGGCCGGGTTCGCGACCGAGTCGTGGACGGTCGAGCACGCCGGAGGTGCCGAGGCCGGGTCGGTCTCGGAAGGGGTGCCGATACGGCCGGAGCAACCGGGCGACGTGGGGGGCGTCCACGCCGGTGATGCCCACGAGTTGGTGAGCCGCAGCGGCGACCGCTGGTCGGCCGCCTACACCGCCCGGGAGTACGAGGGGCTGCGTCAGGCCCTGGAGGGCAGCTACGTCGGTGTCGGGCTCGCGGTGCGCACCGACTCCGACGGCACGGTTCTCGTCGACGCCGTCACGGAGGGCAGCCCCGCCGCCCGGGCGGGAATCCGCCCCGGCGACCGGCTGAGCGGTGTGGACGGCCGAGAGGTCGCCGGGGTGCCGGTCACCGAGGTGGTGGCGATGCTCCGGGGCGGGGCCTCGGGGGAGGCGGCCGCCGGCGAGGGCAGCGGCGTCACCCTTTCGCTGGGCCGGGACGGCTCCCGCTGGGACGAGGAACTCGTCCGCGCCCTGCTGGACACCGGGTCGGTCACCGCCGAGCCGCTCGGGCGGGGAGCTGCCGCGGTGCGGATCACCTCCTTCACGAAGGACTCCGGAGCCCGGGTGCGGGAGGCCGTCGAGGGACTGCCCGAGGGCACCGGCGTTCTGCTGGACTTGCGTGGCAACTCGGGCGGGCTGCTGCACGAGGCGGTCGCCGCGGCCTCGGCGTTCCTCGACGGCGGTCTGGTGGCCGCCTACGGTGACGACGGCACCGAGCACGCGCTGTACGCGGAGCCGGGCGGTTCTCCGGACGTCCCGTTGGTGGTCCTGGTGGACGGCGGGACGATGAGCGCAGCCGAGCTGCTCGCCGGGGCCCTCCAGGACCGCGGCAGGGCCCTGGTGGTCGGTTCCCGCACCTTCGGCAAGGGTTCGGTGCAGATGCCCCTGGAGCAGCCGGACGGCTCGGTGGCGGAACTCACCGTCGGCCACTACACCACGCCCACCGGGCGGGTGCTGGACGGCACGGGACTGACGCCGGACGTCGCCGTCGGCCCCGGTCAGCGGACCGAGGACAAGGCGCGCCAGGTATTGGGTGGCCTCGCGGCCCGCGGGTGAGGAACAATGGTCCGGCTATGGCAAAAGAATCGGGTCAAAAGCTCATCGCGCAGCACAAGAAGGCACGGCACGACTACCTGATCCTGGACACCTGGGAGTGCGGCCTGGTGCTCACCGGGACGGAGGTGAAGTCGCTCCGGATGGGACGCGCGTCCCTGGTCGACGGTTTCGGCCAGATCGACGGCGGCGAGGCGTGGCTGCACAACGTGCACATTCCGGAGTACAGCCAGGGCACTTGGACCAACCACAGCGCTCGGCGCAAGCGCAAGCTGCTGATGCACCGCGGCGAGATCGACAAGCTGATCGGCAAGCTCCAGGAGTCGGGGCTGACGCTGGTGCCGCTGCGGTTGTACTTCAAGGACGGCAAGGCCAAGGTCGAGATCGCGCTGGCGCGCGGCAAGCGCGAGTACGACAAGCGGCAGACCCTCCGCGAGAAGCAGGACCGGCGGGAGGCCGAGCGGGTGATCTCCGCCGTCAAGCGCCGCGAGCGGGCCTGATCCACCCGCCCACCGCTCCCGTGCCTCCGGCGCCGTCCCGGACGGTCAGGCGGCCGCGCGCTCCGGCGGCCGGCCGGGTCCGGGCGGAATCCACCGGTCGGGCGGGAACGCGCTGGCCGTCCGCGGCGTTGTTCACGTAGGATGGCGACAGCAGCGCCGTTGCGGGAGCGCACCGGGAGGCAGCAGCCTCGGTACCGGTTCGGGACCACGACGTGCTTGTCAACAGAACATGGGGATGATCGGTTTCGACAGCGGATGTCGAAGTAGGGGAAGCGAGCCGAGGAACGCGGCAATGATCTCGATAACCACCTGCCGCAAAAAAATAATCGCCAATTCCAAGCGCGATTCCTTCGCCCTCGCTGCCTGAGCAGCGACTTGCGAAGTGTCAGCCCGGGTGCGTTCCCGACCCGGATCCTGGCATCAGCTAGGGAACTCACCGCGTAGACCCGGTCACGGGGTCCACCGGGACATCAAACAGTGACTGAGCCTGTCGGCAGCTTGTCTGCGTGACTGCCGGGGCTGAGAAAATCGCAGCAGACTGCGCTCGGAGAAGCCCTCCTTCCGCACCGTTGGACGCGGGTTCGATTCCCGCCATCTCCACTCATCCCATGTTGGGCAAGGGCCCCCGTTCCGCCAGCGGCGGAACGGGGGCCCTTGCCTTGTGCTGCCGGTGTGCTGCCGGGTGGCGGTGCGGTTGCGCGGGGAGCGGACCCGCTTCCGAGCGGGCCCGCGCGGGGCGGATTCTCGAATCAGTAATGGTCTAAACCTTGACTGGTTCAGACCATTGCCTTTGACTGTCCTCCACCAACCCCCCGCACTTGCGGCAGTGCCGCATGGAGGTCATCTCGTGTTGAGACAACGGATCATGGCGTTCTTCGCCGCGTCCGCGCTGCTCGGAGCGCTTGCCGTGGTCGTTCCGGCCGCCACGGCCACCGCCGCCCCGGCGTGTGCGGCCGCCTGGAACTCCTCCAGCGTGTACTGGAACGGCGACGTCGCCTCGCACAACGGCAACAACTGGCGTGCCAAGTGGTGGACGCAGAACCAGGCACCGGCTGCCGGTGTCGACGTCTGGGAGAACCAGGGTGCCTGCGGTTCCGACGGCGGCGACCCGGGCGACCCGGACCCGGGCAATCCGGGTGACTTCGTCGTGAGTCAGGCGCAGTTCAACCAGATGTTCCCGAACCGGAACCCCTTCTACACCTACCAGGGCCTGGTCGACGCGCTCGGTGCGTACCCGGGCTTCACCAACACCGGTGACGAGACCACGAAGCGCCGGGAGGCCGCGGCCTTCCTCGCCAACGCCAGCCACGAGACCGGCGGCCTGGTGCACATCGTGGAGCAGG
>NZ_AUKR01000030.1:0-36961 GCF_000424845.1 Streptomyces sp. TAA040
CCCTCCGGCACACCGGCCGCGACCACCGGCGGCCTCTGACAGCTCTGGGCCTTACGTGATCAACCCGGACAGATCGCGATCACGCAATGACCTTGGTTTCCGCTCCTCGTCCTGGCGCACCCTGTGTTCGCGCAGAACGGCGATGTTGGCGCTGTCGAGGGCGATCGTGCCAGCACTTCCGTCGGTCTTGGGCTCGGACTCGTAGACATCCCAGCCGTCGACGACCAACTCCTTGGCCGGTGTGATGAGGCCGGCGTCGAGGTCGATCTCGTGCCAGTCCTGGCCGACCGCCTCACCGCGCCGCAGTCCGCGCGTGCCCATGAGGTGGAAGAGCGGGTACAGACGGTCCTTCTCGGCAGCGTCGAGGAATGCGCCGAAGTGCTGCGGCATCCAGACCATGACCGGGCCGGGAATCTCGCCCGTCTCGCGCCAGCGCCGCTCGCGTTCCGCCGTCCAGAGGAGGGGCTTCGGTCGTCGGCCCGATTCGAGCTCTACGTGGGAGGCAGGGTTGAACGTGAGGAGCTGCTGGGCGATCGCAGCGTTGAGCGCGGCCCGCAGCGTACGACGGATCGCCTGCTGACTGGAGGCGCCGGTCGTCTTCCGGAACGGCTTCATTTCGGCGAGCTCGGCCCGCTCGACTGCCAAGCGCTCGCGCTCGGCAGTGATCGGCCTGCCCGCCTTGGAAGGCTTGCAGCGCGCGATCTGTTCGCGGCGGGCCAGGTTCTCGGCGCGGATGGCCTCGTTGTCGTCCGCGATGCCGTCGAACATCTCGACCAGATGGCCGACGTTGAGCCGGTCCAGGCGGATGGATCCGATGCGGGGCTTGAGGTGTATGCGGATGTGGGAGGCGTAGCCGTTCAGCGTGGTCTTGCGGCGCTTCTTCGCAGCGAACCAGGTGTCGAGCCACGCGTCGACGGTGAGACTGCCGCGCAGGGGGAGACCGGCGTTCAGACGCCGACGGGTCTGGTCGATCTCCGGCAGCGGCGCCTTCTCGGACGCGACTTCTTCCAGCATGGCGACGAGGCGGGCGACGCTGTCCGGGTCATCGGAAGCGGCGAGACCGATCAGCGTGCGTATGTGGTCCAGGTCGGCCTGGGCCTCTTTGAGCGACTCGTAGCCGGCGCGGCTGAAGGAGCGACGGGTTCCATCCCCCTGGGACGGCAGCTCTTGGCGGATGGAGTACGAACCGTGCTTGCGGCTGGAGAGCTTCCGGCAGTTCTTGCCGAGCGGCTTGCCGGTCTTCGGGTCGCGGCAGTAGCAGCGGCGGTGCGTGGAGCCCTTCAAAAACCATTCTCCTCGGTGGTGTCGGAGCCGCTCTCGGGCGACTCGAACGCGCTGACCACATCGGGCCAGAGGTGCGGGACTGAGACGCCCCCGTCCTCGAGGAAAGCTCGGACCCTGTGCAGGCGGCTCAGGGCTTCCTCGGCGGCCTCGGCGGCGTGTGCCTGGGCCCGCAAAGCCTCAGCCCTGCGGTTTGTGTTCGGGGCGGTCTTGGCCTGGTAGCGGGCATGCTCTTCGTCCTGTTGCGCCTGGCGCAGGCGGTCTTGTGCGGCGTGATGGGCGCGGAAGTAGCGGAGCCTGTCGTCGTCCGCGCCGAGAGCGGTTTCCTCCCCGGTGAACCAGCGCAGGGCGTTCAAGGTGGATGTGAAGTTCTGGAGCGGGAGTCGCTGAACGTCCTTGACGTAGCCGACGGGGTAGAGCAGGCAGACGGGCGGGGCGTTCAGTGCCTCGGCCAGCACGATGACGTCGACCAGTGGCAGGTTGGAGCGGCGGCCGGATTCCATGTTGGCGATGACGTTGCGGGGAATCGAGTGGCCAATCTCCGCGCACTTCTCGGCCAAGTCCTGCGCGCTCCAACCCAGTTCCTTCCGTCGCCTGTGGATCTCGGCGGCCACGGTGGCCATCACCTGGTCCACCCACTCCGGGACATCGCCCTCGTCGACGGCCTTCTTCTCTCTATGGTGGCTTCGACGCTGTGTCATGTAGACACATTAACTCGCTTAGTCTTGTTTCCAAGAGCTGGAGACGAATGCAATGGCCGTGTTCGCCGTGGGCTCAGTCGTGAATGGAGCACGCATGCGTGAAATTGAAGTCGCCAATCGGGTGAAGGGGATGACCCGCGAGGAGCTTCTGGAGCTTCCTGCCGCTGTTGACCTGGATACAGGTAACCGGGCGCTGGGGCTCGGGCGGAGCAAGGGGTACGAGCTGGCCAAGCGCGGCCAGTACCCTTGCAAGGTGCTCCGGCTCGGGAACGCCTACCGGGTGGTGACTGCGGACCTGCTGGCCCTGCTGGGCCTGGCGGCATAAGGTGTCTGATGCGCAGCAGGGGCTCTGCGCTGAACTGACACAGATTTCCTGGACTGTGGCAGAGGGTGGACGTACTGTCCGTGGTCGCTCGCGGTGCCAACCCCACCCGCGAGAAGAGGCGGAGGGTCTCCGGCGGTGCAACGCCGGAGGCCCGAAACTCGCCAGCGATCGCATAAGAGGTCGCGCGGATAGGCGTGGTGCTTGGGCAGCGCGACACCGTGGCGGAGCGTTGGAAAATCGAGGATCACTCTGTCGTCGGCTCCGGTAGCATCGGCGCCATGTCTGCTTCTTCGTGCGCGGCTTGTGCCGCGGTGACGAGGACGCTCCGCTAGCGGCGGGGCGTCTCTCTCAACTTCTGTAGAACGTGTCGTCGCTTCGTAGTCGAACCGAAGCGGCACGTTGGTGCTGCTCGGAACTTCTTCTGAGCAACGGAGCACTTGGTGATTTCAGGCATTCTCTCTGCGTGCCGGGACGGCTCGTCCCCGGTGCGTGCACGGCTGGTGCTGTGCTGCATGGCCATGCTGCAGTTCTTCATCGCGGTCGACGTGACGGTGGTCAATGTCGCCCTGCCCTCGATCGGCGCCGACTTCGGCGTCGACGGTCATGTGCTGACCTGGGTGGTGGTCGGATACACGATCACCGGCGGCGGGCTGTTGATGCTCGGTGGGCGGCTGGGCGACGTGCTGGGCAGGCGCCGCGTCCTTCTGTGCGGCACCACAGTCTTCGGTGCCGCATCTCTGCTGGCCGGACTCGCGCCGTCCTTCGTCCTGCTAGTAACGGCCCGGCTGCTGCAGGGGGCCGGTGAGGCCATCGCGCTTCCTGCTGCGATGTCGGTGCTCGTGCTCATCTTCCCGGAAGGTCCGTGCAGGTCACGGGCGTTGAGCGTGTGGGCGGCCGTAGCCAGTTGCGGCCTCGTCCTCGGGTTCGTGGTCTCCGGGTTCATCACCGAACTCCTCGGCTGGCGGTGGATCTTCCTAGTGTCCGTGCCGTTCATCCTGGTCGTACTCCTGGCTGCGATTTTCCTTGTGCCGGGTGAACGGCCCATCGGGAGGACGACATTGGACCTTCCCGGTTCGTTTCTGTTGATCGCGGCTCCGCTGCTCTTTACCTTCGGAATCGTCCAAGCAGGTGAAGGGAACGGCACCGCGTCCTGGCTTGCGCCGGCGGCTTTGGCGGGCGCGGCGGTGGCCGGAGCCCTGTTCGCCAGGGTGGAGCGACGCTCACGCAATCCGCTCGTGCCGCTGCGGTTCTTCCGCAACCGGCCCCGGGTCCTGGCCAACCTTGCCACCGCTTTGGTGAGCGCGGCACTGTCCACCTCGTTCCTGCTGTTCACGTACTACCTTCAGGGCCGGTTGGGTGCCAGCCCGCTCCAGGCTGGTGTGACGATGCTGCCCTTGGCTGTGTCTCTGATTGCGGCCTCGGTGCTGGTCCCCCGGGTACTCGAACGCTGGGGTGCTCGGCTCTGTGTCCTGGCCGGGATCTGCTGCACCGCGCTGGCCATGGCCGCCATTGCCCTGGTCTCACACTTCGGGGCTACCGGCCTGGCGATGATTCCGGCCATGCTGCTCATCGCCGCCGGAATGGGGCTCGGGATCGTCGGGCTGCAGTACATCGCAGTCACCGGCGTGACCGAAGAGGACGCCGGCATCGCCTCCGGCGTCCAGCGAGCCGCCGACCAACTGGGCGGCTCCACCGGGATCACGCTGTACGTCGGCATCGGTTTCGCCCCCGCCTTGAACGGCACCGATTCCTTCCTCGCCAGTAGCTTCCTGGCCCTCGCCGGACTCGCCGTGGCCGGGTTCGTCACCTGGCGGATCTCCGTGCCCACTGCTGTAACAGCGGAATCGATCAACTGACCTCGAACAGGGCTGTGCCCGTCCGACCCTCAAGCTGGGCGGACACAGCCCTGGAGAACGGCCCACGATCGCCATTCGCTCAGCAGAAGGTCACGTGCCCGTCCTGCCCTCCTTCATCACCGAACCCCTGTGGGGCCAGTTCCACACACTGGTCCCGCACCAGCAGATCACCCATCCGCTGGGGTGCCATCGCCCCCGAGTCCCAGACAGGATCGCCTTCGACAAACTCCTGGCCCGGCTCGTGGCTGGGCGGCACACCTACCAACAGCACGCCGACCACCGGGATTCTGCGACCACCTTGCGGTCCCGCCGGGACGAGTGGATTGCCGCCGGAGTCTTCGCCTCCCTGCACCAGGCGGCGCTCGATGCCTATGACCAGGCCATCGGCCTGGACCTGGAAGACCTTGCCGTGGACGGATGGATCGTGAAAGCCCCCAGCGGTGGTGAGCGGGCGGTGGGTCGGGAAGCGGAGATCAAGAACGAGGTGGAGAAGATCCGGCACCGTGCCTACGTGCTGGAGAAGCGGGGCTGGCTGGTGCGGGTGAAGGACGCACGGTTCATGCCCGCGCCCGAGGCGGTCGGCCGGGACGCTTCTCCGGCCAGCGCGGAGCGTCGCCGGCCATCCGGCGCGAAAGCCTGATCACGGCGGCCCACCACACCATCTGGGCGTGGTGGTCGAGGCGGCGTTCGTGGTCGCGGTTGAGGCGGCGTGATCGGCGTGGTCGTCGGCAGCGTCCAGACCCTTCCGCCTTCCCCCCTCCGACGTCCTCGCCGGGCTCCTCGACCGCTCGAACAGCACGGCCGGACGACTCGCGCTCGCCCTCGCCCTCGTCGCCGTCCACGCCCTGCCCCCTCACGAGATTCGGCACCTCCTGACGGCCGACCTCGACCTCGCCAAGGGACACCTCGTCGTCCGGCGCGGCCTGCGACGCCACATCGTCTACCTTGAAGAGTTCACCCAGACCATGGCCACGGAGTGGCTCACCGAACGGCACCGCCGCTGGCCCGGCTCCACCAACCCCTACCTGCTGGTCAGCCAGCAGAGCGCGATGCACTTCGAGCACCCACCTGTCACCAGCGCCATGCCCAAGAAGACCTTTCGTGAACTGGACGCCTCGATGTCACAGCTCCGTCAGGACCGCATCCTCCATGAAGCCCGCAAATCCGCCGACTCTCTTCGCCTCATGCGACTGTTCGGCATCAGCGACACCACCGCCATGCGCTACATCTCTGCCGCCCATCCTGAACGCACTGCGAAACTGCCCAGGTGATCTGCGACGAAGAGTCGGGATGACGACCAGCCTCTACGCGCGTTGAAGATCCCTGCGCCGACCGTGCAGGCTGACTACCTCGCCACCGGAAGCGCTCTCCGGCCGCGTGGAATTCTCGGGTGCGAGCGACCGCATAAGAACGGGGTGCAGTCCAAGCTCCTCCGCAGCACGACGCGGCGACGGGGACGCACCAAAACGACGTGTCATCATCATGCGCATGAGGGCAGGCTGTTCCGGATGTACGGTCACGGGCTCACGGGACCTCCACTGATTAGTTGCCATCTGTCGATAGAGGCTTGATCGACGAGTGCTGTCAATGAGACCGAGTCTAAATGCCCTTTCGATCAACGCTTGCATTGAGATGCCCCAATTGGCCTTTAGGACGGCCAAGTTCCGCAAGGTGAAATTCCCGCCAAGAGCCTCGCGCGCCTGCTCTTCCGGGATGAGGAAGGAACCTGCGAACCGGTGAGCCTCCGCCTCTGCTTGCTTTGCTGAGATGGTCCGCCGGGCCGGATGCAACACGAGATGCCCCAACTCGTGGGCGACAGTGAAACGCTGCCGGTCCCCGGCGTCCGTGCCAAAATAGGAGATCAGTTGAGGGTCGGATACGCCCCTCCAGCATGAAACACCGGAATGCCCGATGGCGACATCTTCCTGCTCTCCGGATCCGTCAACGAGTACTAGGGGAACAACGGGGATTCCGGCGCGCTCGCAAGTCCGAATCACATGCTTTAGGATTCCGTCACGCGCGACGCCGAGAGCATCCCGGGTTTCCGCTGCAAGAGTCTCAATTCTTGTGTCATCGATCTCCCCCTCCGCCCGCGGTAGAGGAAGCCGCCGCATGCGCGTCTCCCTGATGAGCTGGGCGGCCACGCGATACGCCTCCCGCGCCGTGGCCTTGACCCGATCAACTTCCTTGGCTGGCGCACTGCCCTTCTTGCGGAAGTGCAGGGTGTCTGTTGGGAGATCGTCCGGGTCGACGAGGAAGAAACTATGCGGAGTCCCTGTGGCGTTGGCGACTGCGATTAGCGTCTCCTCACTGGCAGTCTTGTCTCCCCTCTCGATGCCGGAGATCATCGACTGCGTCACTCCGGCGATGCCCTCAAGTTCCTTTTGGGTCAGCCCCATGAGCATTCGGAGTGTGCGCAGTCGCGCACCGGTATCAAGCACTTCCCTCTTCGCCTTCTTCTTGTTCTTCGTCGTCCTCGAACAGAAACCCAAGCTCGATTTCTTCGTCGCTCGGGATGAACTTAAGATTGGAAAGGTCCTCCGCGTTGCGCGGCAGGAGCAGGTCGTAGTCCGAAGTCGAGATTGCGCCAGCCCTAAAAGTCTTGGTTGGGCGCACGACGCGAATGGCCATTTCGCCCTTTTCGTCAACATCCCACACTGCGATTAGTTGACTGGATTCCACGCCGATGAGGTCAGGTGCTGGATTCCGGTAATAGTTTATGCGAGCCCTGTTCTTCCCCGGCGGAGGCACCGCGTCGCCGAATGGCGATCTGTGAAGCAGTCGAATGGTCATCGCGTTCTGCGAGAGATGAATGCGGCCACCTCCCCTACGTGAGGGTCTCCAGCCAGCGAGGTCCTGCTTCAGGAGGTAGGCCAGTGCGTGGTCTCGCGTCAGGTCAGTTCGGCCCTTGAGGAAGCGCCTGTCCGTCATCTTGTGGCGATCGTAGTGATCGTTCGCGTTCTGCCGCCCCTCCTCTAGGGCCTCGTGGAGCGGGGTGGTGAGAGGCGTGATGGCCTCCGTGATGAACCGTGCATCCTCGGGTCTGAGCATGGTGGTGATTTTATGACCAAGATTCTCAGACTTGCAAGCACGCGACTCCGCCAGGTTCCCCACCTCAGCCCTCGGTCACCTGACCGAAGGTGTGGTGATCGTGATCTTCAGCACTGGCGGATCAGTTTTGCCGAGCGGCGAACGAACTCCCTGACCTGGAGAAGGACCTCGTCACACTGATCTCTGACGTCAGCCATCTCGCGGCCGCGGCGTGTTGTCGTTCCCCTGCCACTCGGATCTACGAGATCAAGCTCGTGCGCGACCTCGTTCCGGGCCGCGAAGAACGGGCCGAGCTTCTGGATCACGGCGTCGGGGACGTCGGTGGGAGCTATCCCCAGGGCGTCCCTCACCTTGTGCAGGTCTGACACCTGCTGGAGGCTCGATCCGGTCAGTGCATCGACATAGGCCTCGATCAGGCGCGACCTTGGGTCCCGGTCGATTAGGGCGCTTCGGATGTGTTTCGGTGCCTTCGTGCCGTTGAGTTGCTCATTCACGAACGCCTTGAACTTGCCTTCTGCGTCGTTGTTGCCGTTTACGAGCACTGGAAGTGCGTCGCGCAGGAGTCGACGCAGACACGCGTCCAATCCCGAGGAGCTGAAGACGAGCGCTGCCCGCAGCTGATCTGTCTGGTCGTGCGACAACCTGCCCCGTGGATCACTCTCCTCCGCGGATTTCAGCCGAAGGACGTGGAGGGTGTCGAACAGCCCTGAGACGCTTGCATGCGCGCCGGCAAGGTAGTTCCAGGCGCCCTGGGCCTCAGAAGGGCAGTTGCGCGGACGGCTACCAAGAGCTGTCAGTGGCAGTTTGACGATCTTGCTGCTGCCTGATGCCACCTTGCTCTCCCTCGGATCAGCTGAGTCGCATTCTTAACACGTCTGGAACTCGGCCGCGGGTGGCACTGAACGGACAGCATCACGCGTGAGTTCCGGCGCTGTGGCGTCCAGGAATCCGCGAACCCGCGCACTTCTCGCGGGTGAAGGTCCACCCTCGGCCGGCACCGACTGGGCGCCGTGCGGTCGCCACAAGGCGGCGGTACTTCGCGGCTCTCCAGGGGCGGTCGGCCGGGTGCGCTGAACCCCACAGGTCTGAAACAGATCCGCGCGCCCGGCGATTCCACAACATGGCGGCCCGAACACGGCGGGCCGCCTCCGCCGAAGGAGGCTCATCGTCCGCGTCTACCGCCGACACCCCTCGTCGTCTTGGTCGACGCCGTCACCCTTCTCAATCAGGACCTGAGCCCCACCGCCCGCCTTACCTACGCCGTCCTCGCCTCAAACCAACAGGTCGACGAGGGCAGCGACACATTCGACCTGGACCGCACTGCCCGCGCTGTAGGCCTGGCCAACTCGGACGCGCTGCTACCAGTCCTTGCAGAACTCACCGCAGTCGGTGTACTCGAGGACCACGGCTTGGGTCTTGTCCTCTCCGTGAACCTCGAGGCGATACCTCCAGCCAACCAGCAAGCGTGCGTGCCCTGCGACGACTGCGGCCAGTGCTCGTGCGGTGGCCTGCAAGGTGAAGTAGATCAAGCTGGAACCCAAACCGTGGAGCAGGCCAGACTGCTACCTATACGTGCAGCAGTCCCGGTCTTGCGCATCGAGGAGGAGGCTGGGGCATGAGCGTCGTCTCGCCTTCGACGTAGGGGCGGGTGGTGCTGAGGGCCGGGCTGTGAAAGTCGCGCTGGTGGGTCAGCTCGCCGCACCGTGGTCGGACGGCTGGATGCCTCGGGGGCCGGGAAGCTTGCCGGTCGTCGACGCCAGTCCGTACTGGGCGGCCTGGGCGGTGAACATTCCCTGGTACAGGCCCCCCGTGTGGGACATCAGGTCCTCGTGGGTGCCGTCCTCGACGACACAGCCTTGATCAAGGACGTAGATGTGGTCGGCGTGCATGGTCGCGGCGAGCCGGTGGGTGACGAGCACGACCGCCTGCCCTTCCTCGGCCAGGGACCACAGCCCCTCGAACGCGGCGATCTCCGCATGGGGATCGAGGGCGCTGGTCGGCTCGTCGACCAGCAAGAACGGCGCCTGCCGGTACCTTGTTCGAGCGGACCCCAGCTTCTGCCACTGGCCTCCAGAGAGCTGGACACCGCGCTCGTAGCCCTTGAACACGATCGAGTCCCAGCCGTGCGGCAGGCCCTCGACCAGTTCGAGCACGTCCGCCTCGTCGGCGGCCTTGCGGACGCGGCCCATGTCCCGAGCACGATCGCCGGCACCGATGGCCACGTTCGCGGCCGCCGTCATCTCCCAGCGCGGGAAGTCCTGCGCCAGCAGACCGACTTCGGCGAAGATCTGGGCGCGGGCCGCCTCCCGCAGCTCGACCCGCTCGCCCGACTCGCCCACCCACCACACGTCCCCCTCAGTGGGGAGCAGCAGCCCGGCCAGCACCTTCGTGAGAGTGGTCTTCCCCGAACCGTTCGCACCCACCAGGGCCGTCACCTTCCCCCGCGGCACGCTCACGGTCACGCCCGTCAGGGAGGGGCTGTCGGCGCCCGGGTAGGTGAAGGAGACCGCCTCCGTCCTCACCTCCTGCACCGGTGCGGGAAGCGGGGTACCGGTGAGCGGGATCGCGTTCTCGCCCGCCACCTTGATGGCGTCCTCGGTGTCGGTGAGGAACAGCAGCTCCTCGTACAGCCGGTTGACCTGCTGCACCAGGGACGTGAGGCGCGCCGTCGACGTACGGATGGCGATCACCGCCGTCCCGCCGACTGCGAGCGGCAGACCACCGGTCGACAGCAGCCACCACAGCACCCCGTAGCAGGCCAGCGACGCCACACCGGCGAACCCGCCCGCGACCAGATCCGTGGACGCCTGCGCCCGGGCCAGGCGCCGCTGCTCCGTCTCCGTCTGCCTCGACATCTCCTCGTAGCTGGAGAGCAGCTTCGCACCGGCGGCGTGCACGCGGATCTCCCCGGCGGCGTGCGGGCGGGTCAGGTAGGCGAGCAGGGAGGCGATCGCTCGGCGGTGGTCGACCCAGTTCATCCTGGAGAGGTAGTCACGGCGCGCGGAGCGGACCGCGCCCCACCCCTTGGGCAGCGCGATCGCCAGCAGCATCGGGAGCAGCGCCCAGTGCAGCGCGGCGAGCACGACCGCGGCCGCCGCCATGCCGATCACCACGTTGCCGACGCCGACCGACAGCCTCAGCATGCTGCGGGCCGAGTTCGTGCCGAACTTCCCCGCCTCCAGGATCCGCTGGACCTCCGGCCGCTCGGTCGCCTCCACCTCCACACCAGTGACGGCCGTGTAGTACCGGGCGGAGACCGCCCGCTCCACCTGCGGCTCCAGCCGCCCCGACATCGCCGTCGACCACGCCGACAGCACGGCGCCGGCCACCGCCGCGACCGTGAGCGCCACGAGGGACGGCAGAGCGTCGCGGAGCTTGTCCACGGTGGGACCGTCGGCGAACAACTGTGCAAGGACGCCGTTGACCGCCACCAAGCCCCACGCGGTCGTCACGCCCTGTCCGAGCTCGGCCGCCACCACCCCCATCAGCGCGCGCCGGTCCGCCTTCCAGCCGGTGCGCAGCACCATGCCCACCATGTGCGGCAACGCGGCCGCCATCTGCACGAACCTCAGCCGGGTCAGCGGGCCTTCGTGCCGGACGTAGGACTGGTCGTAGCGCAGTCGGCCACCGTACAGCTCCCGCTCGGCGTCCGAAACGTTGTCCGTGGCTTCGGCCTTCAGGCCGCTCGCGATCTTGTCGCTGTCTGGTTCGACTGGCATCAATGTGTTCCCCGCTCGTGGACGTGGTGGTGGCGTCGCCGTGTTCAACGACGCCGCATGATTTCGAGCACCTGTTCCTTTGGGACACGTTGTGCACCCTGTGATTCAGCGGCTTTCCGAGGGTGCGCAGTGCATCGACCCTTGTCGCGCAAGGCCCGCGGCTCGGGGGCGGTTGGCCGAAACGCCGACGTTCGGTCGCTGCGGCGGTCGGCTGTCAGCCAGCGCCCGTCGCTGGGGCTTCACCTTGTTCGCCCGGGGTGGATGGCAGGCCCAGGCGCAGCGTCATGACCGCGTGGTCGGTTAGCCCCGCTTCACGGGCTTCCTGGTGGTAGTCGCAGGTCAGGACACGCTCAGCGTGGGTTGTGGAGACGAAGAGATGGTCGAAGCGGAAGCCGTTGCCCGTGAGCCCGAACCAGGAGTGGGCGACCTCGTCGGGGCGGAGACGGCGGAAGGCATCGATCAGGCCGGCGGCCTGGAACGAGTCGTAGAAGGCGTACTCCCACTCGCCGAACACCTTGTGCGGGGGCTGGTGCCCGCGCTCGATGACGTTGAGGTCCCCGGCCACGATGACGGGCATGTCCGGGAAGGTGGCGAGCAGGTGCGGCAGGCCCTCGGTGACCGCCTCCTGGAAGGCGCGCTTGGCGACGTTGCGCTGCCCCTTTGGCCCGCGGGAGGGCACATACAGGCCCAGCACTCCGATGTCGTGGCCGCCGACGGTGACGCGGGCCGCCGGGGCGCGATGGGGTGTGACGGTGACCGGGCTGGGGACCGGCCGGACGTCGGCGGTACGGCAGGCCATGACCGTGCGGTAGTCGGGCGTGGATGGCTGGGGAGCGATCACGGTTGCGTACCCGCGCTCGGTGAGCGCGGTGACGAGGGCGTCGCCGCCCTGGGTGGAGGACACCTCGGTGAGGACGGCGATATCGGCGTCCTCCTGGCCGGCGATCCATTCGGCCTGGCGGCGCGAGCGCTCCGGGGAAGCGTGCTGGGCGTTGAACAGGAGCAGCCGCACGGCGTCGGTGGCCGGCTGGTGGGCGGGTTCGTCGGTGGCGAGCAGGGACAGCTGCTCTGCGGCGGGGTTCATCGGCCGGCTTCCTTCTCGTCGAGGAAGACCTCGCTGTGCGCGTCCAGGGTCTTCTGGAGGCGGCCGAGGGTGTCGCGGACGAAGGCGAGCTCGTCGCCGGTCAGCGGGATGCCGACGGCCGTCAGGTTCTCGGTGACCTGCTCGGGGCGGGTGAAGCCGACGAGGACCGCGGCGTTCTCGGCGCGCTGCAGGCACGCCTGGAGCGCGACACGCGTCAGGGCGGCCGGGCTGTCGCCGAAGCGCTCCCGGAGCGGGCCGAGACCATCCTGGATGATCCGCAGCGCCTGCGGGGTGAACCATGCCTTGCGCAGCCGGTGGTCGCCGGGTGTGAAGACGGGCGGGTGCTCGGGATCGTACTTGCCGGTGAGCAGGCCCTGGGCCAGCGGTTTGTTGATCAGCACGCTCGCGCCGAGTGAGGAAGCGAGGGCGAAGATGTCGGGCCGGCCGTCGGCGGGCGGCGGGGTCAGGGCGTTGTACCGGGCCGCGAGGTAGTCCGGGCGGATCTGCTCGGCGAGGTAGGCGAACCGGGCGTACTTGTCCTCGCGCTTCTCCTTGGCGACGGTGACCCGCTCAGTGGCGTGGCGGTGTGGGCCGCGCATCCCGACCGCGGTGACCAGGCCCTGGCGCTGGAAGTCGCGCATCTGGGCGACGGCCTCCTCCAGGTAGCGGTCGTCTTCGCCGAAGTCGGCGTTGTGGAAGAAGTAGATGTCGAGACGGTCGGTGCGCAGGTTCTCCAGGCTCGTCTCTAGCTGGCGGCGCATGGCCGAGGGGAGGTAGGCGTGCCGGGCGGTGCCCCGGTGGTAGCCGACCTTGGAGGACAGCACCACGGTGTCGCGGGGGACGGTGGCGACGAAGTCACCGATGATCCGCTCGGAGTGCCCGTGCCCGTACACGTCGGCGGTGTCGATGAGGTTGGCGCCGAGCTCGCAAGCCCTCTCCAGGCCGCGACGCGATGCGGTGTCGTCGGCCGTGCCCCAGCCCATGGGCAGCCCGAGGTTGTCGTCGGAGCAGCCCACGGCCCAGGCGCCGATCCCGATCGGATGAACGGACAAGCCGCGGGCGAGCGTGCGGCGCGCGATGGAGGAGGGAGTACCCACAGGAAGTACCTCTTAACTCTCAATTAGTAGCAAATGCTGATGAATCGATTCAGGGAGTGAGTATGGTGCCTCGCGTGACGACACAACCTCCCTCCACCGAACTTCACTTGAGCGCGATCACCGAGCGGCGCTGGGCCGACCGCGGCGACTTCACTGACACCGAGTTCGCCTGCGCCCGCGCCTTCTACGAGCAGATGCGCGTCCACGACAACCGCTTGGAGCAAGTGCGCGCCGCCGCGGCCGCCATGATCAGCGAGTGGACCGGACACAAGCCCCGCGATGTCGGCTCCTTCGGCACCCGCCTGAACCTGGAGACCTCGGACCTGGACCTGGGCATCGGCTACCCGGCCGAGGACCGCGCCCGCCTGCGGGCGGCCCTCGCACCGCACACGACGTTCCTGGGCGAGCGCAAGACCCGCTACTCCACCTCCCGGCTCGTGTTCTCCTTCAAGCTGGACGGCATCGAGATCGACCTGAGCGCGCTCACGGTCGAGGACTTCGCCGTCGCCTGCCGGATGCTCGACCAGATCGACGTGACCATGACCTTGGACGAGCGCATCGCGCACACCTGGGTCAAGCACCTGCTGCGCAGCTCGGGCCGGACCGAGGAATACGCGACCTGGAAGCTGACCACGTACGCCCGCTTCTGCCCAGAGTTCAACTGGGTGCCGATCCCGGAGAAGACCGTCGGCGCGTGAGCGCGAGGGCCTGGGTGCCCCGCCTGCGGCAGCGCGCCGGGGCACCCAGGCTCGGCGCCGGCTCAGTTCGCGCACGAGTCCCCTTCGTTGATCAGCTCCCAGCCGGCCGCCGCCTCCCACCGGCCGTACACCCGGGCCAGCGTGGCCGCGTGCTCTCCGGTGAGGTACGTCGTGACCTCGCGCACCGTGTAAGCCATCTGCCCGCGCAGACTCCCGGCTCGCTCTTCCAGCGCCGCCTCGATCCGCGAGGCGAGCACCTGTTCCTGCTCCGGTTGCTCCAGGTCGTGCTGTTCGATCGCGGCGATCAGGTCGCCCAGAACCTGGTAGGCGGCGTCCTTCAGCACGACGCGGGCCCGCCGGACGGCACGCCGCGGTGCATTGTCGAGGATCTTCTCCAGGCTCTTGAAGGTGTAGTCGAGGGTGAAGTGGCGGTCCACCCAGCGCTGCGCCCAGTTGCTGGCCACGCCGATGCGCCAGTCCAGGTACCGGCAGGCGACCCGGCCCATCAGCGGCTCTTCCGCCCCGGTGAGGCCCTCGGCCGCGGCCATCCGGGTGTACGCGGCGCCGATGAGGGACTCCATGCTGACGAGCATGTAGCTGATCCCGGTGTGCAGCGGCCGGCCGGTGGTGTGCTCGGCGACCCACCCGTCATCGCGCACTCCGCGCACGATGTCGGCAGCCGGTAGCCCGGGCTGCGGCCGCAGTAGCAGATCGGTGCGGCCCTGGAAGGCGTGCGTCTCTTTCAGCTCCTCCAGCGTCATCAGCGGGTCGAAAGTGATGTAGGTGTAGCGGGTGGGCACGTCCAGCGCGGACAGTGTGCGGATCGCGACCGCGTTCTGCTCGGCGGTGTTCTCCTTGTTGAACCGGTCCAGGATGGAGTCCACGCCCGACTCCACGCCGAAGAGCATCCGGCGCAGCCCCAGGTCCATCAGCGTGCGCCACATGGCGGCCCGCTCGATGTGCCAGGTCTCGTCCATGTCGGGGTGCGTGACCTGGTCGATGCGGCAGCTCGACTCCCAGCGGAAGCCCGCCCGGTGGAACGCGGCGGCCAGGGCCAGGATGCGGGGCACGACCTGTTCGCCGCGGCCGATGATCTCCTCATCGACCAGGTATGCGGTCCGCGAGACCTGGGGGAACTCGTCGAAGACGCGGCGGATCCAGGCCAGGATCCAGCAGCCGGCCAGCGGGTCGGGGCCGTTCCAGATGCCCTTGTGCCCCCGCGGGCAGAAGGAACAGGTGTTGGTGCAGCCCCGGCTCATCTCCAGCTGGGCCACCCCGTGCATCTGGAGGGTGAGGCGGAGGAGGTCGAGCTCGGGCAGGATGTCGGCGGCGGCGACGGCGGCGCGGAGCTTGGCCGTCCGGCGGGCTGCGATGCCGAGTCCGCCTCCGCGCGGGGCGCCGTTGTAGCCGAGCCCGGGTATGTCGGTGAGGGCGATCTCACCGTGCCAGTGGGCCAGGAGGCCCTGCATGGTGGGCTCGCCGGCCGACCGTGCGATGAGGAGCTTCGGGTACTTCGCCAGGAGCAGGCCCTCGTTGCGGGCCACCAGGCTGCCCCCGGCGATCACCACAGGCGGCTCGGCTAACGCGTAGGCCGCGTCGAGGGTGTCTTCGAGGAGGTCGTGCTGGCCGAAGGTGGCGCTGATGCCGAGGATGTCCGGGGGCGCGGTGGTGACCTGCTTGAGGAGGTCCTCCAGGGTGGTGCCCAGCTGCATGTCGACAAGGGAGACGGTGCCGGTCATGGTGGCACGCGCGGCTCGGGCCACGTCGCTGATGCCGAGCGGGAAGCGGGGCAGGGGGAAGTTCTCGGGGTGATAGAGCGCCGCGAGCAGCACGTCGGGTTTGCTGAGGCGTTCCGCCGTGCTCTCGTCGAGCACGGCGGCCGAGAGCCAGGAGTCCGGCTGGTCGATCAGGAGCCGGGAGCGGGTCCACTCGGGCCAGGCCCTGTCGGAGTGCGGGCGGCCGGACAGGTCGGCCAGGGTCCAGCGGCCGCCGCCGGCCTCCAGAAGCACCAGCCGCCGGTCGAGGGTGCCGGTGACGCGGACCCGCAGGGCGTGCTTGGCGTAGCGGTCCTCGATGAAGGTGCGAAGGTCGTTGGGGGTCAGGAGCAGGAGCTCCAGAGCACCGATCTCCTGGGCGGCGCCGGGGTCGATCGGCGGCGCTGAGGGGAAGGCGTGCTCCAGGACGGCGGCCAGCCGTACGGCCTGTTCCCGGACCGGGGAGTCTTTCATCAGGAGTGCCCTTCAGAGAGTGCGGATCGTGGGCCGGTCTGCTCAGCTCCAGGTCGGGGCTGTTTGTCGCGGCGGATTGGGCGGGCTGGCGTTCCGGCGCCTGTTTCTCGTTGCGGCGCCGTGCCGGGCAGCAGCCCACGGCGAAGTCGCTGGGCGCGAGGCGAGCTTCGACCTCGTTGGTCAGCGGGTGGCTGCCGGATGGCGTCGTGGTGAACGGGCAGGCCGGGCGGTTGAACACCGCGGTGGTTGTGACGGCCATGCGCAAGGCCCTTCAGGCAGGGCCGACCAGCCCCCGGGGGATCAGAAGATCCCCAGGGGGTGGGCGGGCGCTTTGGGGTATACGGGTCAGGTGGTGCGGGCGTGGCAGTAGGCGGCCAGGTCGTCCGGGGTGGACAGGATCCGGTCCGGTGCGGCGGCGGCGAGGTCCTCGCGGCTCGCGTAGCCGTAGGCGACGGCGATCGCCGTCAGGCCGGCGGCGTGGGCGTGGCGGACATCGCTGCCGGTATCACCGACGTACGCGGTGGCTCCGTGCCGGGTGCGCAGGAGATGGAGCTTGTCGGTCTTGCTGCCCGGCTCGTCTCGGGAGAGCAGTATTCGGGGCATCCTCTCGGCCGACAGGTCACAGGCGAGCAGGCCGTGAACGGTGGTGTGGTGGCTTCCGGTGACCACGGCGTACCCGGGCCCGGCGGCCAGTTCGGTCAGCGGGCCGACCATCTCCCCGATGACGCCGTGCGGCTCGTCGGCGGCGGACCGGGCAGTCAGCTCGGCGTGCCGTTTCCAGAACCGCTCGGCGGTCTCGAAGTCGATCCAGCGGGTCAGCGAGGCGCTCAGCACGCCCTGGTACACGACCGGCAGGTCGTCCGGCCCGCCCAGGGCCGGGAGGTCCCACAGCTCCATTTCCCGCCGGGCGTCCTGGTAGCAGCCCCAGGCCCGGGCGCGGGAGTCGTGCAGGACTCCGTCGAAGTCGAAGGCCAGCATCAGCCCACCTCGCTCAGGGCCACCATGGGCACGCCGCACCAGCCCAGCAGCCCGGGTCGGGGCAGCAGCCGGGCAAGCTCCAACAGCGCCTCCCCGGCGCGGGGCCAGGTCGGCGGTGCGCCCAGCGGGGCGAGCAGCAACGTGTTCCCCTCCCGGACCGGGTGGAAGAACCCGCCTTCGGTCCACTGCGTGACGGCTTTCAGCGTCAACTCCGTCTCCTCACCCGTCGGGCCGGGTCCGAGTGCGGCGGCAGGGGTTCCGCCGACGGGCAATCGCGGCTCCACCAGCGCGCCGGGCTGTTGCGCCCACCGGTGGACGACACCCGGTGCGGCCGCCTCACGGTCGGCCACCGTGTCGGTCAGCATGTGCTGGACGACGGCGGCCGCCTGGGACATGCCGCGTTGAAGCTGGTACGCCTCCACGGCGGTCTCGGTCGCGCGCTGGGTGTTGTAGGTGCGCGGGAGCTGGCCGCCGCGGGCCGTGCCGTAGCACAGCAGCGCGACCGCGAGCGCCGAGTACCAGAACTGGTGGCCACCGAGCAGGCGCCGAGCGAGGCTTTGGGTGACGGCTTCCAGGCCGCCGCCGAACGCGATGGCGAGAGCCGCCAGGTCGAGCAGCGGGGTGAGTAGCTCGTTGTCGCGGCGGTAAGGGTGAGCGAGGTGGCCGGTCTTGCGCAGGCGTCCGCCGTGGTCGAGGAACCATTTCTCCGCCTCGCACCGGTTGTCGGGCAGCGCCGGGGCGAGGACGGACAGCAGACGGTGCAGCAGTGCAGCGAAGGCTTCCTCGTCCGCTCCTGTCAGGGCTTGGGCCACCGTGCGCACGACCGTGGGGATCGGCCCGCCGGGCCGGGCGGGCTCCACTGGGAGCTGCTGGGCGCGGGAGAGAACGTAGTCCACCGCTTCTTCCAGCAGGCGCGGTGCCGACTCCGGGCCCAGTGCAGCCGTGGGGAGGAGGTCCTCGCTGACCACGAGCGAGGGGGTCACGGCGAGCGTAGTCGGAGGAAGGGAACTGCGCAGTGCGGTGGCCGCGGCGCGGGCCGCATCGCCGAAGATCCCCGGCGGCACCCACCCGGCGACCGCGTGCCGGAGGCCGCCGGAGGTGCGCAGTCGGATGGCGGCCCGGGCCGGCGAGCGGCGCCGGACACCCGGCCACGGGATCAGGGCGGAGTTCTCCCGCCCGGGCACGAGGCCGTCCACAACCGGCGCCCCCTCCGCCCTCGGCCAGCCGGCTTCGGCCGTCAGGTAGGCGGAAAGGGTATTGGGCTCCAGGCGGCGGGTGGACTGCCACTCCTCGCGCGGCAGCACGGTGACCGCGATCACCGCCTGGTGCAGTCTCTCCACGTCCGCGGTGTCGAAGACCGGCACCAGCACCTCGGCCCCCGCCGCTCCCGGTACCTCTCGGGCGAGAGCCAGCAGCGTCCGGCCGGTCAGCGGTGGGTCGTCCACCAGCAGCACCCGCCGGTCGCCGACCTCGGGCTTCTCGCCCGGCCGCACGCTCGTCACCCGCACATCCACGCCCGCGGCCTCCAGGCCGGCGGCGACCAGCGGCGCCAGGTACGCCCCGCCGGTCCGCACACCCGCCACGAGGACCGGGCCGGACCAGTCCCGGCTGTCCAGCCACGTCCGGGCCAGCCGGGCCGCGTCCTGCCACTCCACTCCCTGGACGGCCACGGATGCCGGCATCCGCACGAATGACTCGTCCCTCGCCAGCACGCTGGGGAGGCGGTCGACCTCGGGCGCGACGAGGGTGTCCTCGCCGGCCACGAGCCGTCGGCCCGCGCGCAAGGTCATGTCCCGCAGGACTCCGGCTCCCGGCAGGCCGGTGTCGCAAGCACGGACCCACAGGGCAGCCAGCGACTCGTAGCAGCGCAGCACTGCCATGGGTTGCCCCGCCCTGGATGCGAGGTCCCGGGCGAGGTGGCCGATCGTCAACGGCGGGATGACCGATGGCGTGTTCATGCGGTGGCCTCGCGGCGGGCCACGGCGTGCACCAGACGGCCCAGCTCCCGGTACGGACTGCGGGTGGACGCCGCCCACTCCGTCTCGAGCGCCTCCCGGTACTCGTTCTCGGTGGGCGTCCAGTCGCTGCGGTGGTCGTGGAAGATCCGCACGCCCTGCCAGGGCAGGGGGGTGAGTCCGTTCGCGCGGGCGAGGTCGTCCAGGTGGTCGGGGGTGTCGCCGCGGGTGGTGAGTCCGAGGTTGCCGACGCTGTCGGCCTGCCCGGTCTCGATCTGCGCCCGGGCCGCCGTGTAGTCGCTGGAAAGGGCCTCGCGCACGCCCACGGCGAGCTGGTTCTTCGTCAGGACGCTGAGGATGCCGCCGTCGGCGACGAGCCGGGCGAGGTGGGTGAGGGGGGCGGCGGAGTCGGGCAGGTACATGACGACGCCGTGGCAGACCACCGCGTCGAAGGCGGCGTCGTCGAACGGCAGGTTGTAGATGTCGCCCTCGGACAAGGTCACCCGCTCGGCAATCCCCGGGTCGGCGGTGATCCGCTTGGCGGCGGCCTCGAGCATGCCGGGCGACTTCTCCATGCCGGTCACGTAATGTCCGGCGGCCGCGAGGCGCAGCACCATCTCGCCGTCGCCGCAGCCGACGTCCAGGACGCGGGCGGGGCGCTCGCCGAGCTCGGCGAGGACCCGGCGCGCGGTGATGTCGTGTCGCAGTCGGCCGCGGCCGGCGCTGGAGTACGCGGCGTAGCCGGTGCCGACGGCCGCGAAGTCGGAGGAGGGCGCTGTGTTCATGAGGTGAACTCCTTGTTGAGGGTGGGCCAGTGTTCGACGAGGAAGCAGAACGAGGGGTAACGGCCTCCGATGGACAGGGCTTCGCCGACGGCTCCGGAGGGGGTGAAGGCGCCGGTGCGGAGGGCCTGGCGGATACGGACCAGCCGCGGGATTCGGGCGGCCAGCTGCGGCACTCGTGCCCGGGCGTCGGCGGCTGGCAGCCAGGCGGTCAGCTGCTGCGGGCGCATCTCCTCCCACACCACGACGTCCGCGATCCCCTCGCCTAGGCGTACGGCGAGGAAGTGCGGCACAGCAGTCGTCCCGGGCGAGGGGCCGCGGTGGCCGAGAGTGGTGACGGTGCCGGGGTAGCCGGTGCGCAGGGCGGTGAGGTGGTCGGCGAACACGGCGCTGAGGTTGCAGGCCAGGCAGCCGCACACCGACCAGGCGCCGGTGAGGTCGTCGAGGGTGAAGATCCGCTCAGCCACGTCCGCCGCCGCAGGCCGGGCCGTAGAGGCGGTAGTAGTCCTCGACGATGCCTGCCTCGGCGAGGATCGTGTTGGTCGCAGCGATGTTGTGCCCGGGCTGCAGCCGCTCGTCGGTGCGGGCCAGGGCCACCGCGCCGACCGCGAGCCCGGCCAGGACCAGGTCGACGTAGCGGTTGGACAAGGACTCGGCGTAGTGGAAGTTGATCGGCATGCCGTGCCCGAGGACGACGATCTCGGGTCCGCCGGCGAGCTGGTAGCCGGTGCCGAGCACGCCCCGGTCCGTCACCGCCGTGCTGCCGGCGCGCAGCTCGTCGAGGTCGAACTCGAAGTTCCGGCTGGTTGTGCTGACCAGATACGACCGCTCAGGCAGGAGCCGGGCCTCGCGCGCGCCGAAGCTGCGGCTGCCGACGCAGCCGAAGACCAACCGCGGCCGGTGCGCACGCACCAGCTGCTCCAGCGACCGGCCGGTGAGGAACCCTTCCTCGTGGGCTGCGACCAGCCGGGTGATGTCGGAGTCGAACACCGCGACCCGCATCCGCCGGTTCTCCAGGACGCGGGCGACCTCGTGGCCGATCCGGCCGAAGCCGAGCACGAGCGCCGCCTGGCCCTCCAGTTTCTCGTCCGGCAGCAGCCGGAGGGTGTTGCGGACGGCCGCGTCTGCGATGCCGTACGACTCGATCATGGACTTCATGTCGCTCTCGGCCACGCTGAACAGCGGCAGCGACAGGTTGAGCCCTTCCACCTTGCGGATGCCGGATGTGGTCTGCTCCACCAGCCCGACGAAGTGCCCAGCCTGTTCCGGAAGTTCGCGAAGGACGGTGGGCATCACGTAACCGCCGTCGTCCATGACCACGGTGCGCTTGCCTGCGGCGGTAACCCGTTCGATGTGGTCCTCGATTCCCGCGCGCAGGTCCCGGTAGCGCCACGCCGCGATGCCGTGCCGCTGCACCAGGTGCGCGTCCACCCGGTGGGTGTGCGCGTAGGGGTACTCCTTGTCGATCACGGTCATGTGCCCCGGGTCGACGCCGAGGCCGAGCAAGCTGTCGACCAGGACGAGGAAGTCGCGCATGTGGTGGATCGTCAGTAGCACGCCGACGCCGAACAGTGGCTTGTCAGGCCACCGGTCGGCCAGCCGGCTCGTCAGCGGCAGTTCGGACACGGCCGCGGCGACCTCGGTGGCGGTGAACGGCAGGTGCCGCGCGGCCGCGAAGAACGCCTCAGCTACGGCCGGGGTTCCCTGCTCGAACGTCGCGACGATCCGGTAGGAGTGCGCGGCGGCTGCGGCCGGGTCCGCAGGGGCGGCCAGCGTCAGCCGGCCGCGGCCGCCGTCGGAGAGCGCGCACTGCCACGACGCGGACGCCTCGTCCCAGTCCATGCTCTGCACGTCGGGGCTGACGGAGATGCGGGCGGCGAGTTCACCGGCCAGGTGGCGGGCCTCGTCCTGGGTGGCGATGACGTCGACCGCGTGGACGAGCGGCGGTTTCCCGGATGCGGGCATGGACGCCCTCCTGTCAGGGGTGGTGGATCAAGGGATGCCCGGGACTCAGCGCTTGCCGGGAAGGGTGAAGGTGAGACAGCGGCCGGTGACGCGCATGCCGGAGGCGACGAAATCGGCCGGGTCCTGCCGCGTTACCGCGCGCACGGTCGCGACCTCTCGTCCGGCGGCCAAGGTGTGCGCCTGGGCGATCAGCCGGCTGCGGACCTCCGCATCGGCGGCCCAAAGCTCGGCCAGCAGCAGCTCGCTGCCGGTCGCGTTCCGTTGGACAAGGGCCAGCAGGAGCGAACCGGTCGGCGGGTCGAGCAGCAACGTCTTGGCGCTGAAGCGTGCGTCGTCCCGCCACCGCGGCAACGTCGACGCGGCGAACGACGCCTCCAGCCCGGCGAACCGGCGCGCGGCCGCGTCGACGTACGCCTCCAGCCCGGTAATGTCGGCGGCGGTAACGGCATCGGGCTCGCTGGCGGACGGGGTGCCGTGCAGCACTGTGACGGTGTCCAGCACCTCCCACCCGGCCCCGGTGAAGAGTATGTCGGCGCCGTCCCGGTCCGTGGGCACGTCCGTGGTCACCAACGGCCACTCGACCGCGCCCACCAGCGTCTGCAGCAGACTCCGCCCAAGACCTGCTCGGCGCGCCGACGGCTCCACGACCGGGCCCCACAGCCGTGCCCTCACCTCACCGGGATCCGGACGCCGCACGGCACACCAGCCGGTCACCTTCCGCCCGTCCCGGGCCACCGCGAGCATGGGCGGCGCGCCGGTCAGCGCGTTCGTCAGCCGCGAGCGCACCAGGGAGGCACTGACCGGCCGATCGTCGCTGTACCCGCCGATGCACCGCTGAGCCAGCACCGCGAGTTCCTCACACATGTCGGTATCAAGGCCTGGGAGCAGGTCGACCTGGAGGGGGTGGGGGTCACTCATGCGGCGGGCCCTTCTGCGAGCCGGACGGGGGAGGTGGCGGAGGTGGGGAGGGAGACGAGGCGATGCCGGCGCAGACGCTGTGCCTGTTCGCCGTGGCAAGGGAGGCCGCCCTGGGCACGGCGGCGGTCGAGAACGTGCGGGATCCGGCGACCGGAAGTAGCTCCAGGCAGCCGCCGGAGCCCTCCGGCCGGTAGATGTAGTGCGTGCCGTCCAGCTGCGGCTGGCCGGTTGACGAGCACCCGGTCCGGCACGAGCAGGGCGTGGGTGAGGACGGCGCGAGAGGAGCTCGGGCGGCCGAGCTTCCGGCGGGCGGAGGCGAGGTGGCCCGCCACCGAATACACGGGCAGGTCACCTTGACGGGCTATCAGTTCGTCGGAGGCTCCGTAGACGAGTCGTGCGGCGACGCGCTGCTGGTCCCGGGTGAGGAGGGTGGGTGAGGGCAGGGTTTCGGTAGTGGTCATCGTCGGTCCTGAGACAGGCTGAGGGTGGGCGGGTCGTCGAAGGCGGTCGGCGTGTGCCGGGGATGCGGGCGCCCCGGCACACGTTCGGGCTGCCGTTACGGCGTGGGATTCAGTGCGACGGGGAGTGCGATGACATCGGTGCCGATGAAGGACCGTTGCGGCTCGAGGTCGTTGACGTCGCCGGGCAGGGCGAGTTGGGGGAAGCGCCGGAACAGGGCGGGGAGGGCGACTTCGGCTTCGATCTTGGCGAGGCGGGCGCCCAGGCAGTAGTGGATGCCGTAGCCGAAGGCCAGGTGCTGCTTGTCGTCCCGGTCGATGCGGAAGGCTTCGGGGTTCTGGTGGATGCCCGGGTCGCGGCCGTGGGCGCCGAAGCCCATGATGATCGCGTCGCCTGCCCGGATGACGACTCCGTTGCCCAGGTCGATGTCCGCCGTGGCGTAACGCAGGGGCATGTACATGATTGGGGGATGCAGGCGAAGGGCTTCGTCGATGACGTCGCTCCAGCGCGTCGGGGCGGCCAGCACGGTGGTGAGCTGGTCAGGGTGTGCGAGGAGTTCGCGGACGGCGGCATTGATGAGGGCGACGGCGGTCTCGCTGCCGGCACCGATCATCAGGATGAGGGTGGAGACGAGCTCGGTGTGGCTGAGGCGGTCGCCGTCCTCTTCATGGGTGGCCAGCAGCAGGCTTGTCATGTCCTCGCTCGGGTTGCTGCGCTTGGAGTCGATGAGGGCCTGCATGGCCTGGCCGAGATCGTGGTTGATGGCCTCGGCCTCCTGGGGGGTGACGTTCGTGGCGAGCACGGAGTCGATCACGCGGAGCATCTCGGGCCGCTGCTCGGCGGGCACGCCGAACAGGTCGCAGATCACCCGGGTCGGGATGGGATAGGAGAAGTGCGCACGAAGGTCGATGGGGCCGGTGGGGGCGAGCGTCTCCAGGTGGTCGAGGAGGTCGGTGACGATCGCGTGGATGGCGGGGCGCATCGCCTCGATGCGGGCGTGCGTGAACGCGCGGTCGACCAGTCGGCGAAGGCGCTGGTGATCACTGCCGTCGGAGGTGAACATCGACACGACGTCCACCCAGGCGTACAGCCACGGTATGGAGCCCGGGGTGTGGGACGGCCACGACTTGCGGGCGTCCTTGGACACGTTGGGGTGGGTCAGGAGTCGTTTGGCCACATCTCCGCGGGTGACCGCCCAGGCCGTCACGTTGTCCGGCAGGCGAACCAGGACGGCGGGGCCGGCGCTTCGGAGCTCGTCGGCTTGGGCGAACAGGCGGAGGCCGCCGCTGCTGTCGAGGGTGACGGCCGTGGTGGGTGTGGGACTGCTGGTCACGAGAAACCTCCTGCGAGAGTGGTGGCGGGAAGACGGTCGTGCGACTTGGGGCGGAAGGTGACGGGCATCGACTGCGGGCACTGGTGGAAGGGGCCGTGGCGCAGCGGGGGATAGGGGTTGTCGTCGGCCAGCGTCATGTCCCAGAGCTGGTCGAGGATCGTCTCGACGGCGGTCTGCACGATCGTGGTGGCCTGGGAGATCGCAGGGCAGCGGTGCGGGCCGGCCGACCAGGCGAGGTGGGCGCGGCTGTCGTAGCCGAGGTCTTGCGGCAGCGACGGGTCGGTGTTGGCCGCCGCGTGGGAGATCAGGATCGGGACGTGGCCCGGCAGGGGCACGCCGTGGAGGTAGGTGTCGCCGCGGGCGAAGTGGACGGAGAAGTTCGCCATCGGGGCGCGCTCCCACAGCGCCTTCTCCAGGGCCCGTCGTACGGTGAGGGTGCCGGCGGCGAGACTGCCGGCGTGCTCGTCGTCGCGCAGGAGTAGATGCAGGGTCCAGGCCGTGCAGGCGGCAACAGGGATGACGCCTGCGCCGACGGCGAGAACAGTTGGTGGAGGGCCTCTTCGTCGCTCAGCTGGGCCGCATGGTTGATCATCCAGGAGGTCAGGTCCTGGCCGGGCTGCTCGCGGCGCAGCTGGATGAGCTCGAACAGGAGCCCAGCGAAGTCCTCGGCGCCTTGGGCCGCTTCGGGGCCGGCGCTGATGAGGTCCTGGCAGGCGCGGACCATCCGCTGGGTCATCTCGGGTGGGCAGCCCAGGAGTTCGGCGAAGGCGAGCATGGGCACCACGTCGGCGAAGTCGCTCATGAGGTCGGCCCGGCCGGTGCCGATGGTGTGGGCGATCAGCGACAGCGCGCTGCGTCGGGTGATGTCCCGCAGTTGGTGGGGGTCGATCCGGGCGATGCAGTCGTCCATGGCCCAGCGCAGGCGTGCGTGCTCAGCGCCGTCGGTGTAGAGGACGGAGGGCCGCCAGCCCATCATGCCCAGGACCGGACTGTTCTGGGGGATCTCACCGGCGGCGAGTGCCGCCCACAGGCGTGAGTCCTTGGAGTAGGTACGGCTGTCGTTGAGCAGGGTGACGGCGGCGCGGTGTTGGGTGACGACCAGCGCGTGCACGTTCGGGGCGATCTCAGCCCAGCCGACCGGGCCCTGGGCGCGCAGTTGCTCATAGACGGCGTTCGGGTGGGAGGCGAAGGCGGCGCCGTGCAGCATGGGGCAGCCGCTGGGGGAGAGCGGGGGCGGCGTCGTCATGAGGCGGGCTCCAGGCTGGGGCGGGAAAGCAGGTGGGAGACGAGCGCTATCAGCGGCTTCTTGGCCGATTCCCTGCGCCGCACGTCGCACATGACCAGGGGGGTGGACGGTCGGAGGTCCAGGGCCCGGCGCAGTTCGGCTTCGCCGTAGCGGGGAGACTCGGCGAAGGTGTTGACCGCAACCACGTAGGGCAGGCCGGCTTCCTCGAGGCGCCCCATGGCGTCCCAGGAATCGGTGACCCGGGCGGTGTCGACCAAGACCACTCCCCCCAGGGCGCCGTGCATCAGTTCGTCGATCATGAAGCTGAATCGGGGCTGGCCGGGGCCGCCGAACAGATAGAGCACGATGTCGTCGGTGAGGGTGAGCCGGCCGAAGTCGAGCGCGACCGTGGTGGTGGTCTTGTCCGTCAGGCCGCGCAGGGTGTCGACCGTCTCGCCGGCCCTCGTCATGCGCTCTTCGGTCGAGGACGGCTCGATCTCGGACACGGCGCCGACGAGGGTGGTCTTGCCGACGGCGAACGGTCCTAGAACGAGGAGCTTCACGGACTGGTCGACCCCGGGCGCCAGGTAACGGCCCTTAGAGCTTGTGGAGTGCATCGAGAATCCTCTCCAGCAGATGTCTGTCGTTCTGCTGAGCGGCGGGCACGGGGTTGCGGCTGAGGAGGTGGCCGCTGTCAACGAGGGAGGCGACGAGGACCTTGGTCACGGCGGCCGGGAACTGCAGATCGGCACTGACTTCGGCCAGCGACAGCACACCGGGCAGGCAGTGCTGCATCAGCCGGTGGGAGTGGGCGTCCAGCCCGGCCAGGGGCTTCTCCGGGTCGGCGATCAGAAGCCGTGGCCACATCCAGGGTGCGGCGGGTGGGTGCGGCCTTGCCTCCGGTAGGGGTATAGGGCCGCACCATCCCGGCACGCCTCCGTCCGCGGGGCGTCACGAGGTCTTGGCCCGCGCGCGTGCGGACAGGGCGGGGGCCAGGCCCTTGATGGTCTTGATGGTCGCCGCGGACGCGACCGCCACCTCGGGTTCGGTCATCTCTGCGCGGATGGAGACGGCGAGCACCGAGTTGTGTCCGGCACCGAAGATGAGAACGCACGCGTCGGGCAGGTCGATGATGATCTTGCGCGGAGCCGTGTCGGGAGGCGTCTGGGCAAACTGCGAGAGGCTGCGGCCTAGCGAGAAGAGACTCGAGGAACTGGCGGCGGTGGGGTCGGCCACGTCGCGGTGCAGCTCCTTGGAGTGCGCCAGCACCAGGCCGTCGGTGGTGAAGAGCACGGCGTGCGCGACGTCCTTCTCCTCGGCGAGACGGGAGAGGACCCAGGTCATGTCGTGAGTGTCGGCGGTCGGCTGCTGCTGCTCAGGCATGGGGTTGGTCTCCTTCGAAGGTGGGTGTCTCGGTGTCGTGGATGGCCTGCCCCAGGTGAGCGAGGCCGGCGGAGAACGCATCGGGGTCATCCGCCGGCGCAGGCGCGTCGTAGCGGGCGGGCTCCGCAATACGGGCGGCTCGTCGGCGCCGCTGTGGCAGCCCTCCGGGTTCGGTGGTTCCTGCCGGCGGGGTGCGGCCGTCATCGGCGGGTGAGAGCGATTCCTCGGTGAAGGGGCTCTGGGTAGGGAGAGCCATGGCCGCATGCCGTTCGGCTTGGATCTCCTCGTTACTCGGGCCGTGCCCAAACAGTCCACGCGGGAGGCGCAGAACAGCGCGGACGCCGCCCAAGGGGGAGGTGCTGGTGACATCGGCGACGAAGCCGTACTCGCCGGCCAGACGGCCGATGACTGCGAACCCGAGCTGGCCGGTGTCTTGCACGGTGGTGACGTCCAGAACTTCCCGCTGCGCCAGTTGCCGGGCAGCCTCCTCGCGCTGGAAGCCGTTCATGTTCAGGCCACCGTCGTCGACGAAGACGCAGAACCCGGTCTGGAAGGCCTGGACTTCGACGTAAACCTTGCCCTCGGAGTACGCGGTGGCGTTGGACAGCAGCTCCGCGAGCGCGACGGTGATCGGCTCGACCACGCGTCCCTCCAGCCAGGTCTCCCCGGTGCCCGGCTCGTATGTGTAGGAGACCCGCAGGTAGTCGCTGATCCGCCCCCGGGCCGATTCCACGACCTCGCGCACGGTGCAGTCCGCACGCTGCAGACCAGGCCACGATCCGGTCAGGATCCGCGTGCGCTGGAGGGTGTGCAGAGCCTGGGTGACCAGGTGGTCGAAGTTCATCAGGCTCTGGTGGTACGCGGTGCCGTCCGGGTGGTGCTCCATCTCCTGCAGCACGGACATCTGACAGCGGTGCAGGCGGGTCTGCGCCTCGTCGATGATGTCCCGCACCGAGGACCGTGCCGCGCGCCCGATCCGCTCGCGCGTGACGGCTACGGCCTCTTGCAGGATCCGCCGGACAGCCCGATGAGCAAGGTCGACAGGGGTACCGACGAGCTGCTCCTGGTGAAGGCCCGGGACGGGCGTGCCGCGGTGTCCGCGGGCGAGGACGTCCACCAGGACGGGCATCGTCATCTCGGCGAAGTGCCGCACTTCCGCTTCGAGTGCAGCGATGTGGGCAGTGGCGTCATCACGATGCTTCTCCGCCGAGGCGCTCCGGACTGCGAGGGCCCGTTTGCTGCGGGTCTGCACTATGAGCCCTGCCGATGTGGCGACGAGACCGGCACCAAGCAGGGCAGTTACGGTCACCTGTGGATCGAGCATGGAGTGTCCTCACACGTGGGGGCCGACTGTGGGCGGCAGGAGGCAACGGCGCGGCCGAGGCCGGCCGCGGAACGGCGCCCGGCAGGCCGGGCTGGGTGAAGGGGCCGGTAGCGCATGGCGGGAGCGTTCACCGTTCGACTCACGCGGCCATCACCGGCTTGGCCGTGGCCTTCCGCCGGTTGTGCAGCAGAACGGCGGTGTTCACGAGACCAAGCAGCGAATACGCCTGCGGGAAGTTCCCCAGCTGACGACCGGCCACTTGGTCGTACTCCTCGGCAAGCAGGCCCAGGTCGCTGCGCAGCGACAGGAACTGCTCGAACAGTTCCTCAGCCTCGGCCAGCCTGTCGGTGTGCGCGAGGGCGTCGACCAGCCAGAAGGAGCACAGCAAGAACGCGCCCTCGCCGCCCGGGAGCCCGTCCCTTCCCACACTGGGGCCGTCCGTCAGGTACCGGTGGACTTCGATGTCCGGGTCGCTGTCGACGTAGACGATGTGGCGCATCGCCTCCGTCCAGTTCCTGTGCTCGTCGTGCGGCAGGCCGCAACCCAGGTCGACGGCCTGGTCAATGCCGAGATCACAGATGAGGTGATCAAGTGCACGAGCGCCGTGGACGCGATTGAGGCGCACACTGACCCGCAACCAATGCGCGCCAGCCACGAACCTTCGGGCACGCTTCCAGTCGGCGGCGTAGTTGTCTGAGGTCCAGCTCACGCCGACCTCCCCGCGCTTTGCCGCGCGCAGGCGATGCGGCGGATTTCCTCGGCCCCGCCGTCGCCGCGGCGCGCGATTCGTACACGGCAGTCGAAGGCCTGCTGGTCAAGGATGAGAAGTCGCGCCATGGGAACGTCGGCCGGTGGTCCGAGGAGGAGGGCAAGCAGCCGGGCGGCGGTCACGACGCAGCCCTCTGCTCCATCGCCCGGGCCGAGGCCACGATCAGGTCGTACGTCCTCTCGCGGCTGTACGCGGCGGACACGGCCTCCCGCAGCCCGGCGCCCATGACGTGCGCGGCACCGGAACCGGTCTCGTAGCCGGGGAAGAAGCCCCGAGTCGTCAGCAGGCGGTGGCCACGGACGGTCACTTCGGCGGGGGAGTTGACCGTGTGAATGAACAGGGCCCGGTCCAGCGGCAGGATGCGGATGACCAGCCCCCGGCCGTCCGCCATCTCAGCGCTCATGAGGTCGGCCAGATGACGGAGCTGGCCAGCCAACACCTCGGGGCCGCCGAGGGGCCGGGCAAGCACGGTCTCGTCCAGCAGGACGGTCCGCTGCTGCCCCGTAGCCCATTCCATGCGGTGCGCCCACGGTGGCAGTCCGAGTACCGGCTCATCCGGGTCCAGGCCGTCCGCGGGATCAAGCACCACAGCCTGGTAGGCGGGGGTCCGCAGCCCGGCCGGGACCAGCGTGCAGAACTCGACGATGGCACTCGCCGTGCGCATCACCGCGATGTAGCGGGCCGCCGCTTCAAATCCCGCCACGTCCGCCCAGTAGTCATACGGGGCGCGGCGGGCGAAGTCCTGCTCCTCGCGCTCGCGGCGGACGTAGTTCTGCGGCGGCAGGTGCAGTGCCAGGTAGTCGGCGTGCTTCCCCTCCACGCCGAAGTGGCGCAGCAGCGTCCTCAGCGCGCCGAGTGGGACGGAGGACTCGGCACGCTCCCACCGGCCGACAGCCTCGACCGACGCCCCCGCTACGCGGGCCGCGTCCTGCAGCGTGACGCCCTTCCACTCACGCAGACCGCGCAGGTACACGCCCAACACGATTCGGGCAGGTACCTGGGGCAGTTCGGTGGGCGTCGGGAGGAGGTCAAACATGATGGTCCTTGCGTGGCGGGGCCGAGGGGTTCAGGACTGGTTGCGTGGCCCAGATGCCGGGTGTCGGTGCGTCCCGGCCGGGCTGCCGGTTTGTTCTCTGTCCTCGGACGACGAGTACGGCCGTAGCTTCGGCGATCAGACCGATGGTGATCAGTCCGGTGCTGGTCACCGCAGCTTCGGCGCGGATCCGGCGTAGGTGATCGTGAACAGCGCGAGGGCGCGCAGACGCTGGTCGTTGGGCGCCAAGCCTGTCGGCGGCGCGTCCGCCAAGGACTAGGCACGGCAGACTTCTCGGCGCCGCGGGGCGGGCGAGCTGCGCACCGCGCGCATGCGGTCCCTGGTCCGGCTGAGCGCCTCATGCAGCGCAGCCGCCGGGGTGGTGGACATAGCGCCCGGCTCCGGCCGGGTCACCCACATGCCTGTACAGCCGCGGCCGCTGTACCCATCGCATACGAACCGCCCGGTCCTGGTGCCGGGCACGCAGTCGGAGTGGGCAGCCCCCCACCGGTAGAACGTGCCAGCCTCCACCGGCACCAGAAGCCTCTGGTGGCCGAGGCAGTACATCAGCGGGCCGACGCCCGTGCCGTCGGCCACGAGGGCGTCGATCGCAGGCAGCCCCAGAGCCAGGCCCACGCGCACAGTGTCGTGGGCTCGGGGGAGCGCGCCCGGCGGCTCGCCGATTGCGACCTGCCACAGGTACTGACTCCGTAGGTTCATGTGCACTGCTCTCCAGACGACTGCTGTCGGACGAATCGTGAAAGGGAGTTCGATCCCGCGCCATGGCGGGGAAGGCCGGCACGGCACCGACGGCTCAGACAGCGGTCCGCAACCCGGTGGCTCCGGGAACCCGGTCGCTGGCTCTACTCAACGGTGACGGAACCGGGGGGACAGCGGTACGCCAAACCGCGGCCACTTGTGCACCACTTGAACCGAGGCACAAGCACAAACCGGGGGTATTTTGGTCTGCTTTGCCCAGCGTGGTGCATGCGGCGGAGCGGCGCGTGGAGGGCGAAGTGACACAGAAGTGGCCCCGGTTTGGCGTACCGATGCCTGTGGTGTTCCGCCACGGTGGAGGTGGGTCGATTCCGGCCGCGCCGCAGGGCGTCTCGATCATGAGGAGACGAGGTTGCCTCCGACCACCGCCGAGCTGGTCCACGACCAGCGCCTCGGAAAGCTGCTAGACCACTGCGTTGTCGGGCTTGCCGGACTCCCGGCCCCGCAACGCTCCGCACGCGTTGCGCTCAGCAGCTTCCTGGACGACGTTGACGAGGGCCAGGTCGACGACGCCATGCTGATCGCCAGTGAACTCATCGCCAACGCCGTCAAGCACAGCCCCGGCGCGGTCCTCATAAGGATCGAGGTCTACGAGCTCGGCACGGCGCTGGGAGTCGTCGACCTGGATCACGACACCGACGCCCTCCCTTCACACCCATGCAACTCGTCCGTGAAGCCGGACACCGTGGACACAAACGGACGCGGGCTGTTCATCATTCAGAACCTCGCCGACACCTGGTCGGTCGAGGACACCGCGAGCGGAAAGATCGTCATCGCTGTGCTGATGCGGGAAGGATTTCGCTGATGACCGACTTGGACATCACGAGTCGTCATCTGGGACAGGGCCTCTCGGCTCACCCCCTGGGCGTCAACCTTGGCGCCGTCGGGCTGCCGGAGAGCCACACCCGCGAGGAGGACGACGGTCCCTTCCTCGACGGCTTGCGCCGCGCCGTGGAGCTCGGCGCCAACCTCCTGGACACAGCCGACTCCTATGGAGCCGGGCGAGCCGAACGAGTGCTGGGACGCCTGCTGCGAGAGTACCCAAATCGGACTTTCCTGACCAGTAGCAAGGTCGGGAAGATCCGAGGCTCCGCGCCGCACGCCTACGCCGATCGGCACATTCACCATCAGCTGCAGCAGACACTGGAGAACCTTTACGTCGAGGAGCTGGACTTCTACACCCTGGACTCGTGGGACTTTGGCCCTCAAGATCGCTACCTGGGCCCCGCAATCGATCAAATGCACACTCTGCGAGACGTAGGCGCCATCAGGGCCATCGGAATGCGGGGACCGTACACACCTGCCGAAGCGACACCCGCCGAACGCGCCGCCTGCGCCGAGCGATTCCTCTACCTCTTCCGGCTGATCAGACCGAACGTCATCTGGACTCGATGCAACGCCCTCACGCCGGTGATCACGCTGGAGGGCGATGACCTCTTCGCTTTCACGGCGCGCCACGGGGTCGGCATGATCCTCGCGGCGCCGGCGACCCTGGGCTTCCGGACCGCTCGCGCTCCGACCGACGCCGAGAAGGTACCCATCGGGCTGGAACCGCTGCGCGCCCAATTCGGTGACGCACCAGGAACCTTGGCCCGTCTCGCGCTGCTGTCCGGCGTCCAGCGCGCTGGCCACTGTGCTGCGGTCGTCGGCTTCACCAGTGAGGGTCAGCTCGAACACAGCTTTGGGTCTCTCTCCGGCCCCATTCTCACCGCTTTCGAACTGCGGCTGCTCGACGACACCTACACTCGGGTCCGCGCGCAGACGCACCCGAAGCCGAAGGAGAGACTGGCGGCCGGCACCGGCATGTGACGGGGCAGCGGCGCCTCCGGGCCGTTGCCGCCAAACGTGCGATCGCCTCCTAGGTCAACGGAGTCCGCGAGGTTGCGGCAGAGGGCAGGGGAATCGAGCGGATCGTTCTCCAGCGGTAGGTTCTGCCCTGGCGCTGCAGTTCCACGAGATCGACGGCTGTGAAGTGCAGCGGCACCGGAGGAAGAGACCGCAGAGGTGCGACGGCGTCGATGACTGCGGACGCGGATCGCTCCTGGTTGCTATAGGCGATACTTAGATGCGGACGGAACGCGGTAGTCGGAGCTCCGCCGGGGACGCCTGCCTGTTTTCCCGCGGCGTGGAGGGCGGCGTGGAGGCGGACCAGCGGCTTCCACGGCGTGAGGCTGAAACGAATGGCACCCCGTGAGCCGGCGAGAGGGTGAGCGAGGACATGGAAGGCGCTGACAGGCAGCTCCTGCGTCAAGTCCAGGAGGTGCTCGACCTGCGCGGTCGATACCTGGTCGACTGCGCCCACGCGCAGCACGGTCACATGCAGACCGTCGGCAGGGACAGGGGCCATGCCCAGATGCTGCAGGGCTCGTTGGCAGTGTTCCGTCCGCTGCAGCAACTCGCCGGGGTCCGGGAACGTATGCATCCAGTAGTACGAGCGCTGCTGATCCGGCCACCCTGGCCGGTCCCAGTGATCGGCCGTGCGCTCGACCCTCTGGAACGCGCGCCAGTCGTGCTCGACGATCACTTCGGGGTCATCGAGGCTCGCAGGCGGCGCACTGGGAAATGCGCTGGGATCAGTGGCCAGCTCGGGTGACACAGGGCTCCTCGGGAGGTAAGGGTGTGATCCGCGACGGCGAGCCGACGGCGATCAGGCCCACCTGCGGTTGTGACTGCCAGGTCCGCAGTTCCTCGGCATAGTCTCCTACCTCGGCTTCGTCGTGCCACCGCTCGGCGTTCTGGTACAGCTCGACCGCCCTCTCCCAGACGGATTTGATCGGCCGGCCGGTACCAGATCTCAGCGCGCGACGGCCCCGCGCCATGGCGTGCTCGACCTCGGGTGAGTTCTGCTTCAGCAGCGCGGATGCCACATCCAGCCCGACCAGGGCACGGCTCCACTCGGACTGTGAATGCTCGACCAGCTCTTCGATCTGATCGGCGTGGGCCAGGACCTCTGCGGTGTCCCCGAGGGAAAGCCGTGTGGTGATGGCGTTGGCGAGGGAGCGCGCCATCGAGTAGGGCTCGAAGCTGATGCACGAGGTCAGGCCATCGGGGAGTGACTTCTGGCGGTCTGAGAGCTCGAGGGCGCGCCCAATGGCTGTTTCAGCCCCTGTGCGATCGCCGATGCGAGCGAGCGCCCGGGCACGGCCGTTGACCAGCAGCCTGATGGCCTGGGGGTGGTCCGGCGCGAGGGCGATGCCGGCAGAGGCGGCGTCATCCGCTTCTGCGTAGCGCTTCTGGTAGTACAGTCCGAGCGAGCGGGTGCCGTTCGCCCACATCTCCATCGACACCTCGCCGACCTCCCGGGCCAAGGTCTCCGCTTCCGTGCAGTAGGCGTCGACCACCTCGTAACGGGCGCCGGCGTTGACGGCCATGTAGCCGAGAAGCCCCGAGGCCTGGGATGCGAGCCGGAAGAGTTCCATCCTCATGCGGGGTGGTTGGTGGCCGGCGAGGATGCCGTGCAGCGTCTCGCGGATGATTCTGGCCTCCCCTGCCAGATGCTGAGGTCCGAGCGTTTCGTACCGGGCTACGATGCTGGCGATCGTGCCCGTGATAATGCCGAAGATGGGATCGTCGGTGTTGGAGCTGGTCAGCTTGTGCGTCTGGCTCACGATGGTCAGGGGGTCGTCGAATCTGAGAGGGTCCGCGGATGCGGCAGGGGTGGCGTTGAGGTGTCCTGAGACCCAGGCGCCGGCATCGATGGGTTCGAAGAGGCGCTCGGGCGACATGTTGAACATGTGCCGAAGGACGAGGGCGGCATCACGGCGGGGGATGCTCGTGACCGCGCCCTTTCGTCCCATCCAGCGGGCGTAGGTACTGCGGGCGATGTCGGTACGTGCGAGCCTCGGGTTGTTCTCCTTCTCGGCCGCCCGCGCCGCCGCTCTGGCGAAGCGGATACAGAAGACTTCGTACGAGTCCCAGTGCCGTTCTTGCACCAGGAGAGCGAATCGTGTGGTGGTGTGCACCTGCCGCCCCCTTCAGGTGGGCTCCGGATGAATGCGCGTGCTCTGCTGGGTCACGGGCGACTCGCTCGAACTGAAGGCTGAACACGCTCCATTGGTCCCACCGGCGCTCCACAAGCAAGACGTGGAACAAGATTGGGGTGGGGCATCAACACGGCCCTCCTCGAACAGCGACGGAGCGCGGCTCTCACGGCGTAGCGGAGAACATCCCACACGGCGCGACACCAACAACACGGATCGTGACCTCGGTCAGGATGCTCCTCCATCCGCGCCCTGCGCAACAGAAACTAGAAAATTTCTCCATAGAATCGGTTGTTGAGAGCCGGGCCGACCCGCCACACTGACCTCATGTCGGACGCAGGTAAGGTCCCTTGGTCACTCACCCACAGCGAGGTGGGCAGCCGGTTGGAGGAGTTGCGGGAGCGCCGCGACCTGACCCAGCGCGCCGTCGTCGACCTCCTGCTGCAGGAACACGGCGTCAGGACCAACATCTCCACGCTCAGCAACATCGAGAACGGCAAAAGGAAGAGGCTTCCGAGCGAGCTCGTCGAAGCGTTGCTCGACGCGTACGGCGCCGAGCCGCAAGCGCGCCAGCACGTGCTCGCCCTGCTCAGCGTAGACACGACGCCCGCCGGTCACCCTCGCCGACCGGCCTCCTGGCGCCGAAGTGCAACGCTGCTGGGCCCTACGCAGTTTGAGGGCTTCCTCCGGATGGAGCGCCGCGCCTCCGCCATCGACAACTACGAGAGGGACCTGCTTCCCGGTCTGCTCCAGACCGAGGAGTACGCGCACGCCGTGATCACGGGTATGCGCCCCGACCTCAGCCCGAGAGAGGTCGAGGTTCTCGTCGACGTTCGCATGGAGCGACAACGGCAAGTGGATGAGTGGGCCATGAAGTCCTTCCGCGCTCTCATCGACCTCGAAGCGGTCAACGACGCAGCGTGCGACCTCATCCAGATCCGGCGCCTGCTCCAGGAGTGCGAGAAGCCGAAGCAAGAGATTCGGCTTCTACCCAGGCTCGGGTTCCATCCCGGCATGGCGGGCCCGTTCGTCGTCATGCACTTCCCCGAAGCCGCCCGAGAGGTTGCCTGGGCAGAGACCATGACCCACTCGGTTTTCGTCGACACTGAAGCAAGCGTACGTCTCTACATCGAGGCTTTCGCCGCTATGTGGGAGCGGGCCCTCCCGTCTGACGAGACGCGCATACGCCTAGAGAACAAGATCAAGGAGCTCCAAAAGTGACCGTCAAACCCGATCCGTCCACCTTCGATCTTGAGAGCGTCGAGTGGACCGTCTCCTCGCGTAGCGGAGGCAGTGGCAACTGTGTCCGAGTCGGTGTGCAGCGCGGCTACGTTCTGGTCGGCGACTCGCAGAACCCCGATCGTCTGCCCCACGTGTACACGGCGTCTGAAGCCAAGGCGTGGTTGGAGGGCGCGAAGGGCGGCGAGTTCGATTTCGTGCTCAACCTGTGATCCGCGGGGTGACTCCCTGAGTTGGAGGGCGGCGAGATGGCGGGCCGGGCACCGCCACCGGGCTGCTGCTCCTCCTGTCCAGCGGCCCGCGCCCGTAATTCCATTGAGTGCTGTGCATCGTGAAGGTGCAGGTCCCGGACCCGGTGTGATTCCTTGCCGGGATGCTCGTGCTGGTCGCGGGAGGCAGTCTGCCGGGTAGCTCGTCTGGCAGGGACGTCTTCGCGGGTTCTTGTCCGTTCCCGTCCGCGCGGCTCGTACGCTCCCAGGCATGGTGGGCCCCGAGGCAAGGTCATTGCGTGATCGCGATCTGTCCGGGTTGATCACGTAAGGCCCAGAGCTGTCAGAGGCCGCCGGTGGTCGCGGCCGGTGTGCCGGAGGGCGGCGGCGATGTTGGTGTCGCCGTTCTGCCGGAAGATGCTGATGGCGAGGTTGCGTAGGCCGGCCATGGTACGGGGCAGGTGTCCGGTGCGGACCTTGGAGTCGTCCTCGCGGAAGGTCCGATCACGGACGTGGTGCAGGAGGTTCTCGATGCCCCAGTGACCTCTGATCCAGGAGGCGAGTTCGGCCGGGGTGGCGTCGAAGACGTCCA
>NZ_AUKR01000031.1:0-33990 GCF_000424845.1 Streptomyces sp. TAA040
GCCGCAGCAGCGTGATGCCGTGTTCGGACAGTGACCGCTCGAAGGGTTTCGAGGCGAAGCCCTTGTCGCTGATCAGCAGCAGGCCCTGCCGCTCGCGCACCACTTCGGCATCGGCCTCCAGCATCGCGGCCAGCACCTCGCGCTCGCCGAGCTTGGGGTCGGCCAGCGCCCACAGGATCGGCATCCCGGCCGGGGTACACACCAGGTACAGCCGCAGCCCCCAGAAGAACCGCGAATGCGACGCGCAGTAGCCGCAATTCGCCCAGCCTGCCAGTTCCGAGCGCTTGACCGTGGGGCGGGACATCCCGCACGGCACCGGGGTCGAGTCCGTGATCCACACCGTGTCGTGCCAGAAGTCGGTATCCCTGGCGAGCACCCGTATCACGCGTTTGATCTGCGGAAGTGCGGCACGCAGCCGCTTGTTGTAGCCGGCGTCCTGCGGGACGAAGGGAAACATGTCCTGCAGGTGTGCGCGCACGTACCGCAGCCAGCGGGCTTCGCAGTGATGGCCGAGCATCGCCTGCATGACCGCCAGGCACAGCAACTCGGAGTGACTGAGTTTTGGCGGCCGTCCCGGCAGCCGCGCGATACCCGCCAAGTCGTCGTCGATCTTCACGTAGAGTGCGGTCACGAGGGTGTTCAAGTTCGTCGTCACAAACGATCATGGACACCCTCTCTTCGTGCCCGCAGGCATTTGGAAAGACTCGTCTAGTGGCCGACCAGCACCGGCCCGGTGGAGGCGGCGTCCGCCAGGCGCGCCCGCAGCCGATCCGCCTCCCGCACGAGGGGTTCCGGGAACAGCTGGACGCGGCCGCTGCGGGTGCGGAGCAGACCGGGCAGCCGGGGCGCAGCGGACCCAGGCCGATTCCGTGCGGGTGGGCGAGCAGCCGCTCCAGGGTGAGCCCCTGCGGATCGGCACCGAAGCCGTCGCCGTAGGGACCCAACCGCAACATCAGGTCCAGCCGCCACTCCAGGGCCGTGCTGTCCACCGACTCGGCCGGGGCGTCGGGCCTGCCCCGGGCGCAGAGCAGCAGCCGGGCCAGGACGGCGCTCTCCGACAACTCGCCCGGCGTCGGGGCGACCACCGGCCGCGTGTAGCGGACCTGGTTGCGGAAGGCCAGCGCGTTCAGCGCGAAGTCGAAGTGCGGGCGACGGCTGGACCGCGGCGGCGGCACCACGTGGGCGTGCCGGGCGGCCTCGTTGGGGTACGGAGCGACGCTCGCCACGAACTCGGCGCCGGCCAGGGCGCGATCGAGCCGGTCCCCGTCCGGCGCGGACAGCATCGGAGTGCGCGGCGACCGCGATCACCGCGCGGGTGCCACCCTCCCGCGGCGTGTCCAGTTCCTCAGCCAGGGCGGCCGTCGGGAACTCGGACTTGACCTCGGGGCGGCCCGAGACCCGCGTCCACCGCCGGCCGGTGGTGAAGCCCGGCCCCGGCCCGGCAGGCCGCGGCGCACGCTCGGTGGCCGACATCGGGAGCATCAGCCAGCCGGGACCGGCCCAGGTTGCCGGTGAGCGCGTTCACCACGTCGACCAGCCAGCTCGTCAGGGTGCCGAACCCGACGGCCGGGCTGCCGATCCGGGCGTAGACCGCCGCGCGTTCGGCAGCCGCGAGCTCCCGGGCCAGCGAGCGGATGTCGGCGGCCGCGAGGTCGCAGGCCGCACCGACGGCCTCCGGCCGGTCTGCCAGGCGCGCGGTCCGGGTGCGGCGCGGATCGACGGCGGTGACCGTGCCGCACCGGCGGCGCAGCGCCCACAGCCGTCCGGCAAGGTCCGGTGCGGTGCACAGGCTGCCGCCGGAGTCCGCCGGATCGGCCCCGATGATCACCAGGTGATCCGTGCGGTCCAGATCCGGCACGGCGATGGCCTGCGGGTCGCCGTAGAGCAGGACGCTGGAGGCGCGCTTGGGCATCTGACGGAGCATGTCGCGGTGCAAAGCGACGCGCCGGTCAGCGACCCGATCAGCACCGGCGGGTACAGCGCGCCCGGGACCGTGTGCACGTTGGGATTGCCCAGCACCACGGCGACCGCGCGGGCGCCCCACCTGCCGGCCACCCGGCCGAGGCCCTCGGCGACTGCGGCGAAGGCCTCGTCCCAGCCGACCTCCCGCCACCCCGTGGGGGTGCGCAGCGCGGGGGGCCGTCAACCGGTCCGGTTCGTTGCCCAGTTCGGGCAGGGCGGCACCCTCCGGGCACAGGGGGCGGCTCGCGGTCACCTGATCCGGGCTTCCGCCCCGCAAACGAAACGGCGACCACCGGACCCCGGTCCGCCGCACGGGGGAGCGCCGGTCGCGCTGCCGCTGCCTGCGGGGAAAGGGAACGGGGATCGGCCGCCGAGGGGTTCCGCGGGGCTACGGCGGGCGGCGGCACGGCGTCGGCATAGGCAAAGGGATCGTTCATCCCCCGACCGTCTCGCACCCTCCGGCCTCCCGCCAACCGAAGGCTCCGGCGGACCGGTCGGGTACGTCGATGGTGTGACACCGAGGCACGCGCGGACCCGCGCGTGCGCCCGTACGCCCTGCCGCGGGAGGCACGCGGCAGGGCACCACGGGGTATGCCACCGCTGCGCCACCGGGGGCACGAGGCCCAGGAGCCGGTCCCCGCAGGCGCGCCCGACCCCACAGGCCGCCCCGGCGGCGTCCGCGAGGAGAGCCGATGAGCACGCTGCGCACGCCGAACAACCGGCTCCGGGCCCTGCTGGGCGAGGCGGGCTGGACCCAGGAGGCGCTGGCCCGTGCGGTGAACAACCTGGGCACGGAGGTCGGCGCCCGGCTGGGCTACGACCGGACCGCCGTCGCCCACTGGCTCTCCGGCACCGAGCCGCGCGACCCGGCGCCCCGGCTGGTCGCCGAGGCGCTCTCCCGGCGGCTGCGGCGCTCGGTCACCCCGCAGGCGGCCGGGTTCCGCTCGGCACCGGCGGAACCACCGGCCGCCGACCCGGTGCTGGGCTTCACCGCGCTGTGCCGCGCGGACGCGGACGCCGACGCACGCGCCGTCCTGCGGCACCGCCCCTACCGGGTGGCCGAGGCCGCCGCACCGGTGCCGCCGCCACGCGGGCAGCGGCGTACGCAGCCGCGCCCGCTCCCCCGGCCACGCGGGCCGCTGGGGCAGCCGGCCGCCCTCCACGACGCCGCCCGCTTCTTCTCCTCCGCCATCGACACGCACGGCGGCCGTACCGCGCGTACGGCGCTGTCCGCCTTCCTGGCCGACGACGTCACCCCGATACTGCACCGGTCCCTGCCGGTTTGCGGCGCAGGCGGCGGCCGGAGCGAGCTGCTCTCCGCAGCCGGCGGGCTCGGCTTCCTGCTCGGCCGGATGCACGAGGACGGTCAACTGCACGGACTCGCCCAGCACTACTACGGCTACGCCCAGCGCCTGGCGCACGAGGCGGGCGACCGGACGACGTGGGCAGTGGTGGTCCGGGCGATGAGCGCGCAGGCGGCCGGGCTGGAGCACCACCGCGCCGCCCGACGGCTGGCGGAGGCAGCAGCGGCGGCCGTCGGCAACGCTCCCGGGCCCATCCGGGCCTATGTCTACGCCCAGGCCGCCGTCGCCCGGGCGCGCACCGGGGACCGGCGGGGCTGCCTGGAGGCGCTGGCGGCGGCCGAGGGCTGCGCGGCCGGGTCGGACGGAGGTGCGCCGGCCGCCCCGGGAGGCGGGCCGTTCCAGGTCTACCCGGCGGCGGCGCTGTCCTACCAGAGCTCGGTGGCTCTGGAGGCGCTCGGGGACGTCCCGGCGGCACTGTCCGCGCTGCGGCGCTCGGTACTGGAGCGGGCGGAGCACGACGTCCGCGGCCGGTCGCTGAGCCAGTACCGCTTCGGCGGGCTGCTGCTCCGCGCCGGCCGGCTGGAGGAGGCCTGCGTGGCGTGGCACGGTTTCCTGGACGGCAGGGCCGCGCTGCGCTCCGGCGCGGCGGACCGCGCGGCGCGGGAACTGCGCGGTCTGCTGCGACCGTACCGCCACCGGCAGGGCGTCCGGCAGGTGCTCTCCAGAGTGCCCGTGGAGCAGTCGGCCGGATGCTCCTGAGCAGCTCCGGCGGGGCCGTTCGGCCCGCCGTTCGGCCCGCCGTTCGGCCCGCCGTTCGGCCGGGGGCCCGACCCGCCCGGCGCGCCTCCCGGGCCGCGGCCGCACGCTCAGCGGACCAGGGGCGAGGCGCGGGCCACGAACGCCTCGATCGCGCGTCGCGCCTGGGCATCCCGCTGGGTCTGTTCCTACGCGGTCGACACGTCCCGCGTGCACCGGTAGGCCTGTTCGGCCGCGAGGACGACCTCCCGGTCGTCGGTGAGCAGCTTGACCCGGTAGAGCACGCGCCGCGTCCCCGTCCGGAGGCGGTGCGCCTCGTCGCGCGCCGTGGGGAAGACGTCCCCGTCGGGGTCCTGCTTCCTGCGGTACCAGCGGTCCGCCTGGCCGTGGCGGTGGTCCTCCACCGCCGCCGTGAACGAGCTGTAGGTGGCGATCCGCTCCTGCCGGAGCGCTTCGGACCGCGCGAACGACTCGCCGCGTCCGGAGGAGAGGCGCTGGAAGAGATGCGTGAGCACGGCACCCACGAGTGTGTCCCCGACCGCTACGACGCTTGTCCGTATGGCTTCCATGCCGTCAGCTCATCAGGGACTCGGCCGGTGCGTGGCCGGCTCGGCCGATCCGGCGGCCCCTCGGATTCGGAGGAGCGCACCCGCCGGAGGCGTCGGGCGGCCAGCAGGCGCGCGGTCGGCGGCAGTGGGGGGTGTCGCCCGTTGCCGAGCGCCCGGCAAATTCCTATGGTTCAGTATAGGAATTCTTCGGTGGGCGGGAGCAGCAGATGAGCGTCGACAAGCAGGCACGTACACGGGCGGAGTCCCTCCGGTACTCCACCGGCTTCGGCAACGAGCACTGGGGGGAGGCGGTGCCCGGCGCACTCCCGGTCGGGCGCAACTCGCCGCAGCGCGCACCGCTCGGCCTGTACGCCGAACAGCTCAGCGGATCGGCGTTCACCGAGCCCCGGGCGCACAACCGCCGCTCGTGGCTCTACCGGATGCGCCCTTCGGCGGCCCACCCCGCCTACCACCGCGTCGCGCCCGGGCGGGCCAACACCGCGTGGCGGTCCGCCCCCTTCGACGAGGTGCCCGATCCCAACCGGCTGCGATGGGACCCGCTCCCCGACCCGGCGCCCGGCACCGACTTCCTCGACGGGCTGTGGACGCTGGGCGGCAACGGCGACGTACGGCAGCGCACCGGAGCCGCCCTCCACCTGTACGCCGCCAACGCCTCGATGACCGACCGGGTGCTCGGCGACTCCGACGGCGAGCTGCTGATCGTCCCGGAGCGCGGCGGCCTGCTCCTGCACACCGAGTTCGGCCGGCTCCACACCGATCCCGGGCACATCGCGCTGATCCCGCGCGGGGTGCGCTTCCGGGTGGAACTGCTGGACGGTTCGGCGCGCGGCTACGTCTGCGAGAACTACGGCCGGCCCTTCACCTTGCCCGACCTGGGCCCGATCGGCGCCAACGGCCTCGCGAGCCCCAGGGACTTCGAGGCGCCGAGCGCCGCCTTCGAGGAGGAGGAGCGCCCGGTCGAGGTGGTCAACCGGTACTGCGGCAACCTGTGGTCGGCGCGGTACGACCACTCGCCGCTCGACGTGGTCGCCTGGCACGGGAACCACGTGCCGTACCGCTACGACCTGCGCCGCTTCCAGGTGCTCGGCAGCATCAGCCACGACCATCCTGACCCCTCGCTGTTCACCGTGCTGACCTCGCCGTCCGACACACCGGGGCCGGCCGGGGTGGACTTCGTGGTCTTCGCCCCACGCTGGCTCGTCGGCGAGGACACCTTCCGCCCGCCGTACTTCCACCGGAACGTGATGAGCGAGTACATGGGGCTGATCGAGGGAGCCTACGACGCCAAGGCCGCGGGATTCGTCCCGGGCGGCGGGTCACTGCACACCATGATGTCGGCGCACGGCCCCGACCGGGAGACCTTCGAACGGGCGAGCACCGCCGAGCTGGTGCCGCAGCGGGTGGACGACGGCCTGGCCTTCATGTTCGAGACCCGCTGGCCGGTGACGGCCACCGACCAGGCGCTCGACGCGGGCCACCGCCAGCGCGGTTACGACGATGTGTGGCAGGGTCTCCCACGCCACTTCCGTTCATCGGACGACTGACTCGGACGACCGACAGGTCGGACGACCGGCAGGGAGGTCCCGTTGACCGTCTTCGCCCCCGACTCGCTGGAGCTCAACCGCAAGCTCCCGCTCTGGTACCAGGTCTCGCAGTCGCTGCGGGCCTCCGTACTGGGCCGCTCCCCCGAGGCGCCGCTGCGGCTGCCGACCGAGGAGGCGCTGGCGGAGCACTACGGGGTGAGCGTGCTGACCATGCGGCAGGCGCTGAAGGAGCTGGAGACCGAGGGGCTGATCAGCCGGCACCGGCGGCGCGGTACCTTCATCGAGCCGGAGGCCCGGCGCGGCCGGACGGTGCGTCTTCTCGGCTCGGTGGACACCATCGTGGCCCAGCAGTCGGGCGAGGACACCACGCTGCTGGAGCACGGGCCGGTTCCGGTGCCGACCGAGCTGGCCGAGCACTTCCCCGACGAGGAGGAGGTGGTCTCCTTCCGGCGGCTCCGCCGGGACCGGGTCACCGGGGAGCCGACCAACTGGGCGGAGAACCTGATCCGTTCGCGCACGGCCGCGCGGATCGACCCGTCGGCCCTGGAACGGATGCCGATGACCAAACTGCTGCGCGACGAGGTGGGGGTTCCCATCGCGCGCATCACGGACACGGTGGAGGCCAGGCTCGCCGACCCGGAGACGGTCAGGCTGCTGGGCGTACCGCTGCTCAGCCCGATCCTGCACTACACCGGGGTGACGTACGACCTGCACGAGCGGGTGGTGGACGTCGTGCGGATCCACTACCGCGGCGACCGGTTCTCCTTCTCCCTGACGGTGGAGAACGTCCGGGACGACTGAGACCGGCGGGCGGTGGCCGGGCGGCCGGGTTCCCGGAGCACGCCCGCCGGGGGCGCCGGGGCGCGGAGGCGCGCGCTCAGCCGCGCCCCCCGAACAGGGAGCGGCGCAGCCGGCGCAGCGGGGCGAAGAGCGAGACGCGGGCGCCGCGGCTGGCACGGATACGGACCGCGTCGCGCACCGTCAGCTCGCGCATCAGGGTCGTCGCCTCCTCGGCCTTCCCCACTGGCACGGCGGGGCCGCCGATGACGCTGAGATGTCGGTCCAGGCGCGAACTACTCGCTCCCGTACGGCAGTTGATCGCAGGCACGCGGGGCCTGCTCTGCACTGTTATGCGTTCCATGATTCTCCCCACCCGTACGACGGCACCCGGCACGGGCAGCGTAACTCTATCGTCCAACACCGACACCCGTGTATTCCGGCTCCAGGATTCACCTGCCCCGCAAGGGGGTTGACGAACACCACGGCCGGGACGGACCGAAGCAGCAAGGGGGCACGAGCGCACTGCCCCGGAGTTCGGGCGCCCCCGGCCCCGCGGCCACCGGACGGCCCGCCCCCGGCGCGTCGGAGTGCGCCGGGCGGCGAGCGCCGCGCGGTCGATCCGGCGCACTCCGGTCACCGCCCGCCACAGCGGTGGGACAGCGGGGCCAGCCCGAGGGGCGCCACCTGCACCGCCGCCCCGGGAGCGGAACCCGGGGCCGCACGGTACCGGCCCTCGGGACGGGCCGATTCGGCCGGAGCACCCCGGGGGCCCTCTTGACTGGTGCACGGGCGCCCCGCCACATTGTGAACCCTGGCATCCGACGCTTCGGGGGGCAAAGTCGGCCATGCAGGCTTTTCACACCACGGGCGGCGGCCGTGACGGCCGCCGCGCCGCAGATTTCGCACCCTTGCCGGCCGGCGCGGCCTGCGGCGTCGCCGCAGCCGGCGCCTGGCTGGCCCTCGCCGAGGTCGACTCCCCGATCCGGGCGCCGCTGACGTTCTTCTTCCTGCTCGTCGCACCCGCTGCCGCCCCGGCACTCGCCCTGCGCGGCCTGGACCCACTGAGCCGCATCGTGCTGGCCCTGCTGGCCTCGTTCGCGGGCAACCTGCTCATCGCCCAGGCGCTGCTGGCCACCCGGATGTGGTCGATGCGCGGCGGAGTGGCCTGCGTCGCCGCGTTCAGCGTCCTCGCGCTGCTTCCCCTGCTGCTGCGCCGGCCGCGGGCCGGCGAGCCAGGACCGGCCGTCCTCGCACCCGCCCCCGGTGTGCGCAGACCGGGTCGCGGACCCGACAACGGAGAGTGACATGGACATCCAGGTCGTCAGGCCGGGCGAACTCAGCGCCGCCGACCGGGCGGCCTGGACGTCGATTCAGCTCGAGGCAGCCGCCGGCGGCCACCCGCAGGCGGCGAACCCCTTCCTCGCACCCGAGTTCACCCTCGCAGTCGGGCAGACCCGGCGCGACGTCCGCATCGCCGTGGTCCGCGCACCGGAGGCGGCACCGGACCGGAGCGGGGGGCCGGGCGCCCCGGTCGTCCCGGCGGCCCCGCTCGCCGGGGCGGGACGGGCCGGTCCGATGGCCTTCTTCCCCCACCAGCGCAGCGCGCTGGGGGTGGGACGGGCCGTCGGCCTCGGACTCTCGGACTGCCAGGGGCTCGTCCACCGGCCCGGTTTCCACTGGGAGCCGGAGCAACTGCTCCGCGACTGCGGACTGTCGGTCTGGGAGTTCGACCACGTCGCCGAGGGACAGGAGCCCTTCACCGCGCACAGGGCCCGGGCCTACCCGTCCCCGGTGCTGGACGTCTCCGGGGGGTACCCGGCCTACCTCGCGGGGCTCCGGGCCCGCTCGCCCAAGTTCACCCGCAGCACACTCGCCAAGGAGCGGAAGCTCGGCCGGGACGTCGGCGAGGTCCGCTACGTCCACGACGAGCGCGATCCGGCGGTGCTGCGGACCCTGATGGCCTGGAAGTCCGCCCAGTACCGGCGCACCGGGCGGGGTGACAGGTTCGCCAGGCCGCGGATCAGGGAACTCGTGGAGCGGCTCTTCCACTCCCGCGCCCCCACGTGCTCGGGCCGGCTCTCGGCGCTCTACGCGGGCGACCGGTTGGTCGCCGCCCACTTCGGGCTCAGCTCGGAGCAGGTGCTGGCGTGCTGGTTCCCGGTCTACGACCCGCAGTGGGCGAAGCTCTCCCCCGGTCTGGCCCTGCACCTGCGCATGGCCGAGGGCGCGGCGGCCGAGGGGGTCCGGCTGCTCGACCTCGGGCGCGGCCCCAAGGAGTACAAGGACTCCCTCAAGACCGGTGAACTCTCCGTCCACGAGGGGCGGATCACCCGCGCCCATCCGATCGCCCTGGGGTACCGAACCCGCCGGGCCCCGGCGCGGGCGCTGCGGAACGCGGTGGTCGCCAACCCACGGCTCTTCACGTCGGCGGACCGACTGCTGAAGCGAATCGGGTCGATACGGTCCGGAGGTGGGACAACAGGATAATTATCGCCATTACGGGTTCTTCACGGCCAAAGGTGTCCTAGACTTCCGCTGTCAGGAATCCCGTTCCACGAGATCGATCGGCGCCACAGTTCCGTCGCGTGCCCCCGTCCACGGCTCCAGGGGAGGAGCCGACGGCCGGCCGGGCCCGCCACGGACGCGGTAGGGGGGTGCCGTACCCGGGTTCTGCACCGGGTCGGGACCGCAGGGCAGATCCATCACGCCATCTCGTCCGGCACGCAAGGGCGTTCAGCGCCGCCTTCGGGCTCGCGCTGCCCGCACGCGCCGGCGGGGACCCCCTCTTTCGCACCGGACACACCGCTCGGACCTCCCGGTTCCCGGGGGATCCACCGGACGAGAGGGCACACACGTCATGGCAATCTCCGCACAGCCGTTCTCCGGGTCGTCACCGGCCGAGTACCGTCCCGTCTCCTCGCACCTGGCCATCGCACCACCGGTCAGCGTCGTCATTCCGGCGATGAACGAGGCCGAGAACCTTCCGTACGTCTTCAAGACCCTTCCCGACTGGATCCACGAAGTCGTCCTGGTGGACGGCAACTCCGTCGACGACACCGTCGCCGTGGCACGCGGGCTCCGGCCGGACGTGGTCGTCGTACCACAGCTCGGAAGAGGCAAGGGCAACGCTCTGATCAGCGGTTTCGCAGCCTGCACCGGCGAGATCATCGTCATGGTCGACGCGGACGGTTCCGCCGACGGCGCGGAGATCGTGGGGTACGTCTCGGCCCTGGTCGCCGGTGCCGACTTCGCCAAGGGCTCGCGGTTCGCCAACGGCGGCGGCACCGACGACATGACCCCCGTCCGCAAGCTGGGCAACCGGGTGCTCACCGCCGTGGTCAACGCCAAGTTCGGAGCCAGGTACACCGACCTCTGCTACGGCTACAACGCCTTCTGGCGCCACTGCCTGGACGGGATCGCCCTGGACTGCGACGGCTTCGAGGTCGAGACCCTGATGAACATCCGGGTCGTGAAGGCCGGCCTGCGCGTGCAGGAGATACCCAGCCACGAGTACGAGCGCATCCACGGCACCAGCAACCTGCGCGCCGTGCGGGACGGGTTCCGGGTGCTCTCCGTCATCCTCGCCGAACGCGGGATCGCACGCCGCAACCGCCGCCGGACCGCCCGTCCGGCCCGGCTGGGGGAGGGCAGTTGACGCGCCCGCGCTTCTCGGTCGTGATCTGCGTCTACACCGCGGAGCGGTGGGACGACATCGCCGCCGCGGTGGACTCGGTGCGGCGCCAGTCGCTGCCCGCCGCGGAGACCCTGCTCGTGGTGGACCACAACGAGCCGTTGCGCCGGCGGCTCACCGCCGCGTACGCGGCGACCGAGGGGGTACGGGTGCTCGCCAACGCGGGCCCCCGCGGCCTCTCCGCCGGACGCAACACCGGGATCGCCGCCACCGAGGGCGAGTTCCTCGCCTTCCTCGACGACGACGCGATCGCCGACCCGCACTGGCTGCGGCACCTCGCCGCCGCGTACACCTCGCCCCAGGTCCTGGCGGTGGGCGGCCGCACGTTGCCGCTGTGGTCCGCGGGACGGCGCCCGCCGTGGTTCCCGGAGGAGCTGGACTGGGCGGTGGGCTGCACCTACCGCGGTCTGCCGCCGGGCCGGGTGCGGGTCCGCAACGTCCTGGGCGGGAACGCCTCGTTCCGCCGGAACGCCTTCGACGCCGCGGGCGGCTTCGCGAGCGGCATCGGCCGGGACGGCGACCGGCTTCCGCTGGGCTGCGAGGAGACCGAGCTCTGCATCCGGCTCGCCCAGGCACGCCCGGACGCCGTGCTGCTCATCGACGACCGGGCGGTGATCCACCACCGGGTGCCGCCGGAGCGGCAGCGCCACCGGTACCTGCACCGGCGGTGCTACGCGGAAGGCATCTCCAAGGCGCTGGTCGCCCGCAGTGTCGGGGCCCGCGCCGGGTTGTCCTCCGAGCGGCGCTACACCACCCGTACGCTGCCAGCCGGGCTCGCCCGCGGCGCCCGCGACTTCCTGCTCGGACGCCCGGGCGGTGCGGGGCGCGCAGCGGCCCTGGTCACGGGCGTGTCGGCCGCGGTCGCCGGCTACGCGGTGGGCAGCCTCCGGGCCCGGCGCGGGACGGCCCGCTTCGGCGCGGCCGGCGTACCTGCGGCGGTGCCCCCGGTGGCACCGGCGGGTGCGCCGGCCGCCCGGCGGGGCGAGGAGGGGCGCGAATGACCGGACCGGTACCGATCCTGATGTACCACGCGGTGTCGCCGGCCCCGACCCGGGCGGCCCGGCGGCTCTCGGTCACCCCCGAGGCCTTCTCCGGCCAGCTGGAGCTCCTCGCCGGACTGGGCTGCACCGCGCTGACCACCGCCGAGCTCGCCCGCATCTGGCGCACCGGCAGTCCGCTGCCCCGTCGCCCGGTGCTGATCACCTTCGACGACGGCTACGCAGGCGTGCACCGCTACGCCCTGCCGGAACTGGCCCGGCACGGCTTCACGGCCACCGTCTTCGCCGCCACCGGCTGGCTGCTCGGCCCGCAGCACTGCGCCGATCCGCCGGACGCGATGCTCAGCTGGGGGCAGCTGCGCGAACTCGCCGCCGCCGGATGGGAGATCGGCGGGCACAGCCACAGTCACCCGGAGCTGGACCAGCTCGACGACGCGGCGCTGCGGCACGAGGTGGTCCACTGCCGGGAGCTGCTGGCCGAGGGACTCGGCTGGCCACCCGCGTCGTTCGCCTACCCGTTCGGCTACTCCAGCCGGCGGGTGCGGCAGGCGGTGCGCGCGGCCGGGTTCGGCCAGTCGGTGGTGGTCGGCAACGCACTCGCCGACCACCACAGCCAAAACCCTCACGCCCTGCGTCGGTTGACGGTCCGGCGGTCGACCGGGCCGGAGCGGTTCGCGCGGCTGGTCGCCGGGCAGCAACTGGGGCGGGCCTTCGCGCTGGACCGGACACTCACCCGGGGCTGGGCCGCCTGGCGGGGCACCCGTCGAGCCCTCAGGAAGGCGCACAGCATACGTGGCTGATACCAGCACCGCCGGCACGGCGGAGCGCCCGGCCGGAGCGGCGGAGGAACCCGCCGCTCCGGCCGGGCGCGGCAACCCGCTCCTCCGCAACGCGTACGCGTTGATGCTGAACACCGGCATCAGCGCGGTGCTCGGTCTGGGCTACTGGGTGGTGGCGGCCCGGTACTACTCGACCGACGCGGTGGGCCAGGGGTCGGCGGCCATCGCCGCGATGAAGTTCCTGGCCGGGCTGACGGCAGTGACCCTGATCGGCGCGCTGGCCCGGTTCATCCCCACCGCCGGTCGCGGCACCGGCCCGCTCGTGCTGCGCGTCTACGCGGTGAGTTCGCTGCTCGTCGCGGGTGCCGCCGCGGTCTTCCTCCTCACCGTCGACAGGTGGGGCCCCTCCTTCGGACTGCTGCACGGCTGGCTCCCCGGGCTCGGCTTCCTCGCCGCCGTGGTGGCGTGGTCGCTGCTCACCCTTCAGGACGGGGTGCTCACCGGACTGCGCAACGCCGCCTGGGTCCCGATCGGCAACACCGTCTTCTCGGTGGCCAAGCTCGTGCTGCTGGTGGGACTGGCCGCCTCGGTGCCCGCCGCCGGCGTCTTCGTCTCGTGGGCGGCGGCCATCGCGCTCTCCGTACTGCCCCTGGGCTGGCTGGTGTTCCGGCGCCTCGTCCCGCGGCACGCCGCGGCCACCGCGGGCCGCGCGCGGCCCGCCTCCTACCGCGAGATGGGCCGCTTCCTCGCCGGCGACTACACCGGGGCGCTGTTCTCGCTCGCCGTCGTCCACCTGGTGCCCGTCCTGGTGGCCACCCAGGTGAGCAGCGCCGACAACGCGTACTTCTACATCACCGTCACCATCGCCGGCACCGTCAACCTGCTGGCCGTGAACATGGGCGCCTCGCTGACCGTCGAGGGATCGCACGACCCGGCGGCCCTGGCCGCCAACTGCCGCTCCGCCCTGCGCCGGATGGCCAGGATCATGCTGCCGGTGTGCGGCGTGCTCTTCGTGTTCGCCCCGCAGATCCTCGGCGTCTTCGGTCCCGGATATGCCGAGGCGGCCACCGGACTGCTGCGCTGGTACGCGGTGGGCGCCCTGCTGCGGGTGGTCATCGAGGTGCACTTCGCCGTGCTCCGGGCGCAGAGCCGCACCTCGGGGCTGGCCTGGCTCCAGGGACTGCTCTGCCTGCTGGTGCTGTCGCTGACCCCCGCGTTGCTCCCCCCGCTGGGCCTGGTCGGAGCCGGGATCGCGGAAGCCGCCGGTCTGGGAGCCGTCGCCCTGGTGGCCGGCGTCCGGCTGCGCAGGGTGCTCAGCCGCGCGCCGCGGCGGCGTCCGGGGCCCGACCTGCCCCCGCCGGACGGCGACCTGGCCGACCTGGGGGCGACCGGCGGACGCCTCGGACCGCCCGCCCTCCGGCTCGGACGCGCCGGGCGCGAGCCCGATCCGGGACCCGGACGCCGGATCCGGCCGCCGGCCCCGGCCGCGGCGCTGCTGTGGGTACTGGCGTGTGTCGCGACGGCGCTGTACTGGCTGCCGCTGCGCGGTACGGGCGACGCGGAGCTCGACGCGATGAGCGGTCTGGGGCTGGTCTCGGTGCTGCCGGCGGCCACCCTGGCCGGGGCCGTGCTGCTGGCCGTCTGCTTCGGGACGGCGCTGGCCCTGCGCCGTCCGCCCGCGGTGCTGCTCACCGCGGTACTGCTGGTGACGGTGGTCAGCCTGCACGCCGTGCCCGCCGTCCTGGAGACGGCCCCCAGGTTCGCCACCGCCTGGCAGCACCTGGGGTTCCTCGACCTGCTGGAGCGCACCGGGGCGAGCGCGCCCGACCTGGACGCCCGTTGGAGCTGGCCCGGGTTCTTCGCGGGGCTGGCCCTGGGCCTCCAGGCACTGGGGGTCCGCGACGGCACCGAGCTGATCCGCTGGTGGCCGACGGTGATCCAACTGCTGTACCTGGCGCCGTTCGCGGTGCTGCTGCGAGCGGTACGCGCCCAGGTGCGGGCGAAGTGGTGCGCCGTCTGGTTCTTCGTCCTGTGCGGGTGGGTCGGCCAGGACTACCTGTCGCCGCAGGGGTTCACCTACCTGCTGTACCTCGGCTTCTCCGCGGTGCTGCTGGTTTGGTTCCGGCCGGACGGAGGCCCGGGGCCGGCGGCCGCTCCGGCATCCCGCCGGGTGCCGGGCGAGGCGCCGGTGCCCCGGCTCCCGGTGTCGGCCCGGGTGGCGCTGCTGCTGCTCCTGCTGGCGCTCTTCACCGCCTCGGTCGCCGGGCACCAGCTCACCCCGTTCGTGATGCTCGGGGTGGTGACGTGCCTGGTGCTGGTGCGCCGCTCGGAGCTGCGCGGGCTGCCGCTGCTGTGCGGCGTCCTGGTGGCCAGCTGGATCGGCTTCCTCGCCGAGCCGTACTGGTCGGGCCACTTCGAGGAGCTCTTCGGCGGCCTGGGCGGGGTCACCGGCAACGTCTCCTCGTCCGTCTCGGGACGCATCGAGGGCGGGGACCCCTCCCACCGGCTGGTGCTGTACACCCGGGTCGCGCTCGCGGGCGGAACGCTGGGGCTGGCCGCGCTGGGGCTCCTGCGCCGCAGGCGGGCCGGTTTCGACGACCGCTGCCTGGTGGTGCTGACCGCGGTGCCGTTCCTGGCCTTCGCCGCCCAGTCCTACGGCGGCGAGATGGCCCTGCGGGTCTTCCTCTTCACCCTCCCGGGCGCCTGCGTCCTGGCCGCGCTGGCCTTCTTCCCGCGCGACCCGGACCCCCCGGTCACCGGCCGGCGTGCCCCCGCGGCGGTGCGGCGGCTGCGGATGCCGCACCGGGCAGCGCCCCTGGCGGCGCTGCTGACCGGGGTGCTGCTGTTCGGCGGCTTCCTGGTCGCGCGCTGGGGCAACGAGACCTTCGAACGAGTCCGTCCCGGCGAGGTCGCCGCGATGGAACACGTCTACGCCCACGACCGGCCCACCGCGCGGCTGCTGTGGCTGAGCAGCGATCCGGAGGTGAACGTCACCCCGGCGATGCCCTGGGGTGCCCGGGACATGGAACGGGTGGTGTACCAGCCCGTCGCGGCACCGCGCGATCCGTCCGGCACCGGCCCGCTCGTGGAGCGGCTCCGGGCGGCCGGGCCGAACTCCTATCTGATCGTCAACCGCGGCCAGTCCGAGTACCTGCACCTGGACGCCGGCTATCCGGCGGGCTGGGAGGCGCGGATCCGCGGCGTGCTGGCCGGGCACCCCGAGCTGCGAAAGGTGTTCGTGCACGAGCACGCCGTGCTGTACGCCCTGCGGGAGCCACCCGGAGGGGCCGTTCCGCCCGCCCCCGGACCGCCGGGTCCGCGGGTCACCTGGACGGACTGGACGATCGCCGGCGGCCTCGGCGCGGTGCTGCTGATCGTCCTGCTGACCGGCCGGGAGCTGCTGCGCCAGGCGGCGCCCCCCGGATTGCGCCGGGACGCGTGGATGCAGAGCTCGCTGTGGTTCGCCGCGCCCCTGGTGCTGCTGGTCGCCGCCTCCCTCGCGCACCGGCTGTGGGCCCTCTCCTGACACGGCCCGCAGGACACGACGGCGGGACACCTCCGGCCAGGTCGGCCTCAAGCCCGCAGGACACGGTCGCAGCACGGTCGCAGCACGGTCGCAGGACACGGAAGGCTCAGCGGCGCTGCCAGCGGACGGCGTACGGGGCCAGCCGCAGCGTCCTCCCGTCGACGCGGACCTCGACTTCCTCGTCCCGGGTGTTCACCACGAGGAGCGTCGCGCCGTCGGCCAGGACGCGCGCCACTCCACCGGACGGCCCGGCGACGGGCTCGAACCGGCTGCCCGGCGGGAAGGCCGCCCGGAAGCGCCGGAGCAGGTCCAGCATCGGCAGCGCCCGGCCGCCGTCCTCGGCCCGGTCGGTGCCCCGCCACAGGCAGCCGGGGCACGCACCCTTCGGCCGCTGCGGGTTCCAGTACAGCGCGGTCGCGGCCCCGCCCTCGGCCATCGCCATCAGCGCCGCCGCCTGGACGGCCAGCCGGTGCGGTTCGCTCCACCCCTGCCGCTGGTCCTGCGCGTCGGGCTGCTCGACGTACCACTCGGCCCACCACAGCGGCAGCCCGGTCTCCTCACGCACCCAGCGTCCGACCGCGGCGAACTTCTCCACCGCGGCGAACTCGTCCGGCAGCGACTGCCCGTCCTTGGTGTAGCCGGAACCGTCGACGACCACGAAGTCGGCACCGCGGCGGTGCTCGTTCCAGTACCTGACGGCGTCCAGCGAGCGCCGGTCGACGCTGCCCCACGCGCCTCGCAAGGCGGAGGCGTGCGGGGAGTCCCCGGGCGGGAGGGAGTCCATCACCACGTACGGGCCGCCGACCAGCGCGTCCGGGCGCACCCGCTCCAGCTCGGCGTGCACCAGGTTGTACAGCTCGGTGTAGCCCTCGTGGTCCCAGCGGTTGCGCTCCTCGTCGAAGAAGCCCTTGAGCTCGTTCCAGACCAGGAAGTGCCGGACGTCCGGGTAGCGCCGGGCGACTCGGCCGGCCAGGTCCGCGAAGTCGGCGAAGTGCTCCGGCTCGGGGGCGGTCTCCAGCGCGTCCCAGTCGGTGGTGCCGGCCTCGCCGCCCTTCATCCAGTCCGGGGCGCAGCACAGCGTGATCACCGGAGTGGCGCCGGTGCGCCTCATCAGCGCGACCCGGCTGTCCAGCGAGGCGAAATCGTAGCGGCCCGGCGCGGGTTCGGGGCTCTCCGCGCCCCAGCCCATCAGGTGCTGGTTCTGCGGCATCGGCCCGTCGGCGAGCGTCTCGGCCGCGCGCTCCCGGGCCGGGTCGGCCCCGGCGTCCGCACTGAACCGGGTGTGGGTGAGCCCCACGCCGAGAGCGGGCTCCGGAGGACCGTCCGGGACGCGGGGGTTGCCGAACACCTCCACCGGCGGGCGGGCGTCGTCCCGGCTGTCCGGCGGGAGGCCGCAGACGGAGAGCAGCAGCACGAGCGCGACCACTCCGGAGCCGATGATCCCGAACCGCCGCCACACCGCGACACGCAGCACCGCGCGCTCCCCTCCGTGGCGTTCCCACCCCGGACAGCGTAGGCGCTACGGCCGCCGCCGGCGCGGGAACCGGACGAACGCCCGGCGGGACACGCGGTGTGCGGACCGGTGGCGCCGGCCGGCCGCGTACGGGCCTCAGGTCAGGTCGCGCAGCCGCACCGAGAAGCAGGTGACGCAGCCCTCCAGCTTCTCGAACTCGCCGATCTCCACCGGCACCGGCGTCCAGCCGCGCGCCGCGAGCAGTTCGGCGGTGCGCGGGGCGGTGGCCGACATCAGCAGCGCACCGTCGCCGAGCAGGACGACGTGGGCGCCCGCCTCCTCGGGGAGCGGCAGGAACCGCGGGAAGGCGTCCGTGCCCCCGGCCCACGGTGGGTACCCGATCACGGTCCCGTCGGGCAGCGCGGTGACCGCGGACTTGAGGTGGAGCACCCCGCTCAGCGGCACCGGCACCACCCGGGCGCCCACGGGCCCGAAGACCTCGCGGAGCCGGTCCGCCCCGCGCGCGTCGGTACGGCCGCCCGTACCGACGTACAGCGTGTCGCCGACCTTGAGGACGTCCCCGCCCTCCAGCGTTCCGGGGGGGGGCGGTCATCCGGTGCACCTCGCAGCCGAGGGAGGCGAGGGCCGCCGCGGTGCCGGCCGTCTCGGGGCGGCGAGTGGGGGCCCCGGGGCGGGTGACCAGGGCCCGTCCGCGGTGGACGACCACGGTGTCCTCGACGAAGACCGCGTCCGGGCGGTCGTCGGCGGGCTCCACCTCGACCGTGTGCCAACCGTGCTCGCGCAGCGCGGTGACGCAGCCGTGCCACTGGCGCAGGGCGCGTTCCCCGTCCACCGGGAGGCGCGGGAGGTGGGTGACCAGCCCGTCGGCGAGCAGCGGGCCCGGCCGGCGGACGAGCGCGGCGCGTCCGGCCGCGGCCCCGCCGGCAGCCACCTCAGCCCTCCCGGTACACGGCGCGGACGGCGTCGGCTGCGGCGGCGAGTGCGGCCTCGCGGTCGAGGCCCAGCCGTCGGGCGAGCCGGGCGAACTCCTCCGCGGAGGCAGCCGTCCGGCGCGCGGCGGCGTCCCCGGCCGCGGCGGTGAAGGTGCCGTTGCGGCCGCGGGTCTCCACCACGCCGTCCGTTTCCAGCATCCGGTACGCCTTGGCGACGGTGTTCGCGGCCAGCCCCAGTTCGGTGGCCAGCCCGCGCACGGTGGGCAACCGGTAGCCGGTGGGCAGCCGGCCCGACCTCGCCTGCTCGGCCAGTTGCGCGCGCAGTTGCTCGTACGGCGGGTCGGCGGAATCGGGTCGGACGGCGAGCCGCAGCGTCGGGGCCGGATCGGCGGGGGCGGGCCGGGAGGGAGGCCGGGTGTCGGGCAAAGCGGCTCCTGTGAGGCGGGGAGGGGGAAGGCGGCGGCGCGCCTCGGCACGGCGTGCCGTTCGCCCACGACGATAGACCTTCGGGGGTTCCGCCCGACCGACGTCCGGCCGCCGGCGGAGCTGCGCCGGGCGGTGCCGCCGTGCATGGTGCCCCGCCCGGGGGAGTGCGCCGGGGGGGTCGCACGAGCTCCCGCGGGACGCCGGTTGCGGACGCCGGTTGCGCGCCCTGGACCGCCGGATCAGCTACCGGGACACGGCCTTCCGGCGGCGGTACGTGAAGCGGCTGCCACTGTCCTGAGGGGCCGGTCCCGCGCTCCGGCCGCCCGGACCGGCAGGCACCCGGACGGAGGGGCACCCGGACGGAGGGGCACCCGGCGGGACGGGGTCAGCGCAGCCGCTCGCCCACCCGACCCAGTCCGTCGGCGAGGACAGCGAGCTGCTCCCGGTCGAGCACGTCGACGAGCACTTCCCTGACCGCGGCGACGTGCCCGGGGGCGGCGTCCCGCAGCAGCCGCCGCCCCTGGTCGGTGAGCGCGGCGAACACCCCGCGCACGTCGGTGGGGCAGGAGCGCCGCCGGACCAGTCCGCGCTTCTCCAACTGGCCGATCTGGTAGGTGAGCCCGCTCTTCGAGGTGATCACCGCGTGGGCGAGTTCGGACATCCGCATCGAGGCGTCCGGGGCGGAGTCGAGCAGGACGAGCACCTCGTACTGGGTGTGCGACAGCCCGGACTCCTCCTTGAGTTGCTGCTCCAGTCGGCGCTCGACGCGGTGACTCGCTTCGAGGAACCCCTGCCAGGCGGCCATCTCCCGGGAGTCGAGCCAGCGTGTTTCGGTCATGATGTCATCATACCCTGTTATTCAAATTCGAACTTTCAGGGAGGGCCGCATCATCCCGGCAAGTGTTCCCAGTTTGAACCACGCTTCCACCGTCTGGAGCGGCAGCACCGATGTCCTCCCCCACCGCTGGGGTTCCTGGATGCACCGGGGACCCCGGTGCATCCAGGAACCGGCCCGCGGCCTGGACCACGGCGCGTACGTCCCGCTGGCCGAGATGTACCCGGAGGCCGATGTACCGGTGCTCCAGCTCTCCATGCCCACGCCGGCCCCGGAGCGCCTGCTCGCACTGGGACGGCGGCTGCCCCCGCTGCGGGAAGAGGGCGGGCCCGATCGTCGGCAGCGGCTTCTTCACCCACCACCTGCACGGGATGCGCTGGGGGGCGGTTTGCCGGGCGGGGCGCCGGCGTGGTCGCGCGAGTTCGACCGCTGGGGGCGGGCGAGTCGGACCCGAGCCGGCAGCGGACCGTCATCGACGGCTTCTGGGGCGGACTGGCCAAGCGCTCGGTGCAGTGCGGCCGACCGGGCCGAGGCGCTCACCGGAGCACCGGCGAAGGCACTTCCTGTTGCCCCGGTTAGCACCTCCTTAAATGCGCCATAAGGATCGGCCCCCAGGGCTCTCCGGAACGGAAAGCCCTGGTCATGGCGGTTAGCGTGGCGGAGCCGGGCGGGTCGCGGGCCACCGGCGCGGCACCCGGCGCACACGGGTGCCGCGCCCTGCGGCCCGTCCCGGCAGCCGGACGCCCCCCCGCATGAAGGAGCCCCCTCGATGTCCGTTCGTCGCAAGGCCGCCGCGACCGCCGTCCTCGGCGTCGTCCCGCTCGCCCTGACCGGTCTGACCGCCACCCCGGCCCACGCGCACGGCTCGATGTCGGACCCGGTGAGCCGGGTGGCCGCCTGCTACGCCGAGGGTCCGGAGAGCCCGCAGTCGGCAGCCTGCAAGGCCGCCGTCGCCGCCAGCGGCACCCAGGCGCTCTACGACTGGAACGAGGTGAACATCGGTGACGCGGCCGGCCGACACCGGGAGATCATCCCGGACGGGAAGCTGTGCTCGGCCGGCCGGGACAAGTACAAGGGCCTCGACCTGGCCCGCGCCGACTGGCCCTCCTCCCCGCTCAACAGCGGTCCGCACACCTTCCGGTACACCGCCACCGCCCCGCACAAGGGCTCCTTCGCGCTGTACCTCACCAAGGACGGGTACGACCCCGCCGAGCCGCTCGCCTGGGCGGACCTGGAGTCCGAGCCGTTCGCCGAGGTGACAGACCCGAAGCTGGAGGACGGCGCCTACGTCTTCGACGGCACCGTGCCGGAGAAGTCGGGTCGGCACCTGATCTACAGCGTCTGGCAGCGGTCGGACAGCCCGGAGGCCTTCTACACCTGCTCGGACGTCACGTTCGGCGGAAGCGGCGGGGGCGGCGGCTCCTCGCAGGACGGCGCGGAGCAGGAGGCCGGTTCCGGCGGGCAGGGAGGCGAGCAGGACGAGGCGCCGGCCGCCCCCACCGAGGAGCAGATCGAGCAGGACCGCGACAAGTCCACCGTGGACCACGGTGGGCACGGCGGCGAGCACGCCGGCCACGAGGAGGACGCCGGGCACGGCGGAGCGGACGAGGAGGGCGGCAACGCCCCCGAGCCGGCCGGCGGGAGCGCGCGGGACGACTCCGCTGCCGGGGAGGACGGGTCCGGTGTGAAGGACGTCGACGCCCAGCCGGTCAGCCTCGCCGAGACCGGCGGTGACAGCAGCACCCCGATGCTGGCCGCGGGCGGGGCGGCCGTACTCGTCGCCGGAGTGGGGCTCGTCGCCCTGACCCTGCGCCGCCGCGCGGGAAGCCACCGCGCCTGAGACCCGCCGTCCGGCCGTTCCGCCCACGGCCGGACGGCGCCGCCGCCCCCGCACCGGTCCACCCGGTGCGGGGGCGGCGTGCTGCCCGCTGGTGCCGCGGCGGCGCGGCGCCCGTCAGGTGAGGCAGGTGGTGCGCCGGGCGTTCGCCGGGTCGAGCGCGTTGGCCGTCTCCTGCCAGGCCATGCGGTCCAGCAGCGCGATGCCCAGGTGCTCGGAGACGTTGAGCGGGCACAGGTCCTGGAGCAGCACGTTCTTGACGTTCGGACCGTCCAGGAACGGGGACCGGTAGGGGGTGACGACCTGGTCCCAGCGGGTGGTGATCACCACGTACCGCACTCCCGGCACCGTGTCGCCGGCGCTGTTCAGCCGGGTGAGGAACTCCGAACCCGCGATCTGGTCGCGCAGCGCCGGCGCGTGCGTCCCGATCGCCTCGCCCACCCCGGGGAAGAGCGCGAGGAGCCGGGTCAGGCCGTGCAGGTCCGTCCCGTGGTTGTCCGGGGCGATCCCGACGAGCGCGTTGACCTTCTCCGCCCCGCCGAGGAAGGCGAGGTAGTGGCGCGGCATCATGCCGCCCTGCGAGTGGCCGACGAGGTCGACCTCCTCGGTTCCGGTCCCTGTCAGCACCCGGTCGACATAGCCGGCCAGTTGGACGGCCGACTCGTCGACGGGCCCGAGGCCGTGGAAGAAGGGCACCCCGGGCAGCTGTCCGTAGTCGAGGGAGAAGACGCAGTACCCGCGGCGCACCAGGTAGGGCGCCAATCCGAGCCAGTTGTCGACGGAGTTGCCGAGGGTGCCGTGGACGAGCACCACCGGCCGCGGGTGCTCCGCGGGGGGACGGCAGGACCAGTCGTTCCAGCCCTGGTCGGTGGTGGCGGCCGGCTGGGCGGACGCGCCGGCCGGGAGCAGGGAGACCGTGACCGCGAGTACCACCGCTGCCAGCAGGGTGCGCACGCGTGACCGGGACAGCTTCATCCGGAATCCTCCGTTGCCTGAGAGGGGGGTCACGCGTCGGTTGCACCGACGCCGCGCGGTCCGGACCACGCCCTGTTGAATCGGCGTCAATGTACGGGTGGGTAACGTGCGTGGAACAGGTGCGCGACGGTGAAGAAGGCGGCACGTTCCCTTCACCCGGTGACGGGACCCCGGTACCGCTGCCACGAGGCACCCGACGGGGCACGCGGGACGGGCCGGCACGGCGTGAGTGGCATGCGCGGAAGGAGCCGGGACGCGCGGGCGGACGCGAGGCTCGGGCGGACTCGTTCAGGCGGCGCCGGGGAGGGCACCGGCCGGGCGGACGGCACCGGCACCGAACCGGGCCCGGGCCCGGTCGGCGGCGGCCTCCGCGCGGCGCGCCCGCTCCTCCCCCGGGTCCAGGGAGAGCTGGTGGGCCGAGAGCGAGGCCGCACCGAGGTCCTCGGCCCGCAGCGTCAGCGCCCGGACCCGGGCGCGCTGGAGTCCGAGCGCGTCGTGCAGGGCGTACGCGGCGTCCGTCAGCGCCGGGGTGTGCGCGGTGGGCTCCGGCAGGACCCTGGTCCGGGTGGTGGTGGAGCGGTCGGCGTAGCGAACGGTCAGGGTGAGCGCCCGGGCGACCTGCCGGTCGTGGCGCATCCGGAGGCCGAGCCGGTCGGCGAGGGTCAGCAGGGCGCGTCTGCGTCGGCCGGCGTCGAGTTCCTGGTGGTCGAACCGGTGCTCGGCGGCAGTGGAGCGGGCCGGCGCGCTCGGCACCACGGGCACGGGGTCGATGCCCCGGGCCCGTTCGTGCAGGCGGCGGGCGGTCCTGGCGCCGAGGAGCCGCTGGAGAGTGGCGAGCGGCGCTCCGGCCAGCCGGTCCACCGTGGTGAGGCCGTAGGAGGCCAGTGTCCGGGCCGTCGCCGGCCCCACGCCGTGCAGGGCCGCCACCGGCAGCCCGTGCAGGAAGGCGGCGGCCGACACCGGATCGTCCGGCACCGTCAGGACCAGGCCCTGCGGGCCCTGCTGCATCGCCATCCGCGCCAGCAACGGGTTGCCCGCGACCCCGGCGGTGCAGCCGACACCGAGTCCGGCCAGCGCGCGGACCCGCAGCACGTCGGCGAGCTGGGCGGCGGAGCGGTCGAAGAAGCGCAGGGCTCCGCGCAGGTCGGCCAGCGCCGCGTCCGGCGGCAGCGCCTGCACCACGGGAGTGAGATCGGCCAGCAGCTCCAGCAGGTCGGGGTACTGCCCTGGAGAGCAGTCGAAGCGGACGCAGAGCACCCCGGGGTTCCCGGTGGCGCCGCCGGACGGGAACGCGCCTCCCCCGGCGGCAACGGCGGAGCCGGGACCGGTGGGTACAGGACCGGTGGACGCGGAGGGCTCGGTCATCCTGCGCTCCCGGGGCTGGAGTGCCACAGCCTGCGGCCGTGCTTGGCGGACCCGCCGGGCGGCCGGAGGTCGGCCCAGGGGTGCAGTGCGTAGCCGTTGCCCAGCCGGATGCTGCGGGAGGCGGTCTCCGCCGCCTGCTCCTCCACCCCGGCTCCGGCGCCCCCGGCGTCCGGCGGCCCGCCGGGGCGGCCCGGTGCAAGGGGCTGCGGGGACTCGGCGAGACGGGCGGCCACCGCGCCCAGGCCCCCGGTGCGGCGCAGCTCGATCAGCTCGGCGAGGTCCCAGGCGGCGCTGCCGACCACGCTGAGGCTGCGCGGTCCGCGGCGCTGGAGCGTGCCGCGCACCAGCAGCAGCCAGGAGTGGAAGACGGTGTGCGCGCAGGCGGCGTGGCTGTCCTCGAAGAAGGCCAGGTCGGCCAGGCCGGTGCCGTCGTCCAGGGTCGCGAAGACGACCCGACGGCCGGAGCGGATCGGCGGGGTCTGGGTCGCCGCCTTGGCCCCGGCGACCAGCACGGTGTCGCCGTGCCGGGCGTCGCGCAGCCGTTTCGCGGGGCGCACCCCGAGTTCGGCGAGGAACTCGCGGTGGTCGTTGAGCAGGTGGTGGGAGGCGTCCAGGCCGAGCACGTCGAGTTCGGCGTCCAGCCGCTCCCCGCGGTCGAGGTCGGGCAGCCCGGCGGGACGGGCCTCCGTACCGCCGGCGAGCGGCAGTTGCTCGGCACCGCGGGCGCCGCGGCGCTGCCCGCGGTGCCGCTCGGCGATGTGCAGCAGCAGGTCGCGCCGGTTGCCGCCGAAGGCGTCGAGCGCGCCGACCCGGGCGAGGGCCTCCGCGACGGGGCGCGGCGGAGCGGCCCGGTCCAGCAGGTCGGCGAGCGAGGCGTACGGCCGGCCGGCGGCGATGCGCTCCGCGTCGGCCTCGGTGATGCCGCGCACCTCGCCGAGCGCCAACCGCACGCCCCAGACTCCCGATTCGGACTCCAGTTCGATTCGATAACCGGCATCGGACCGGTTGACGTCCAGCGGCAGCACGGGCACCCCCCGCCGCCTGGCGTCGGCGAGCAGCAGCCGCTTGGGGTACATCCCGGGGTCGTGGGCCAGCAGCCCGGCGTAGAAGGCGGCCGGGTGGTGCGTCTTGAGCCAGGCGGACTGGTAGGTCGGCACCGCGAAGGCGACGGCGTGCGCCTTGCAGAAGCCGTACGAGCCGAACGCCTCGACGACCTCCCAGGCCCGGGAGACCACGTCCGGCGCGTAGCCGCGCCGCGCCGACTCCCGCTCGAACCACGCCCGGATTCGCGGCTGGAGCTCGGCGGCGGCGAGAGCGCGGCGGGTCTCGTCCGCGAAGGAGCGCCCGCACCCGGTCATCGTGTCCAGCATGCCGATGATCTGCTCGTGGAAGACGACCACTCCGCAGGTGTCGCGCAGCACCGGTTCCAGGTCCGGGTGCGGGTAGCGGACGGGCCGGCGGCCGTTCCTGGCCTCGACGAAGGGCCGCACCATGTCGGCGGACACCGGCCCGGGGCGGAACAGCGAGATGTCCACCACCAGGTCGTGGAAGGTCCGCGGCTGGAGCCGCCCGATCAGGTCGCGCTGCCCGGGGGACTCGATCTGGAAGCAGCCGAGGGTCTCGGCGGACCGGATCAGCCCGTAGGTCTCCGGGTCGTCCTCCGGCACCCGGTCCAGATCGATCCGCTGCCCGGTGGTCCGTGCCACCTCCCGCACCGCGTACGCCATCGAGGACTGCATCCGCACCCCCAGCACGTCGAGCTTGAGCAGGCCCATCCGCTCGACGTCGTCCTTGTCGAACTGGGACATCGCGAAACCCTCGCCGCTGGTCGGCACCACCGGGGTCCGGCGGCGCAGCGAGGCGTCGGAGAGCAGCACCCCGCAGGGGTGCATGGCGACCCCGCGCACCAGGCCGTCCAGTCCCTCGACGAGGTCCCACATCCGGGACCCGTGCCGCTCCGCGCCGATCCCCCGCAACTCGGGCAGTTCCGCCAGCGCGCTGCGCGCGTCCCGGGCCCTGATGTGCGGGAACGCCTTGGCCAGCCGGTCGACCTCGTCCGGATCCATCCCCAGCGCCGCACCGACGTCCCGGACGGCGTGCCGGACCCGGTAGGTCTCGGGCATGGCGACGGTCGCCACCCGGTCCGCGCCGAACCGGTCGAAGATCGCCCGGTACACCTCCAGCCGCCGGGCGGACTCGACGTCGATGTCGATATCCGGCAGTTCCTTGCGGCTCACCGAGAGGAAACGTTCCATCATCAGGCCGTGCCGCACCGGGTCGGCGGCCGCGATCCCCAGCAGGTGGTTGACCAGCGAGCCCGCGCCCGAACCGCGGGCGGCGACCCGGATGCCCAGGCCCCGCACGTCGTCCACCACCTGGGCGACGGTCAGGAAGTACGAGGCGAACCCGTGGCCCTCGATCACCCGAAGCTCGTTCTCCAGCCGGTCCCAGCGCGCGGGGTCGCGATCGTAGCGCCGGGCGACCATGCCGGCCGCACAGCGGGAGCGCAGCACCCGCTCGACCGTCCGGCGCCCGGCGCCCGCCAGGTGGGACTCGGGGAAGTGCGCGGTGCCGACCCCCAGGTCGTCGCCGGAGTCCACCCGGCACGCCTCAGCCGTCTCCTCGGTGCGGGCCAGCAGCAGCCGGCCGGCACCGCGCCCGAACCCGGCGGCGTCCGTGATCCGCTCGGCGGCGTCGGCCATCTCCGCCGGACCCTTCAGCCAGCGCCCACCGCCGTCCACACCCCGGCGCGGGTCGATGGGCACGAGCCGCCTGGCCGCGTCCAGCACGTCCGCCAGCGGTCCCTGCCCCGGGTCGGCGTACCGCACCGCGTTGCTGAGCACCGGCGTGACGCGCTGCTCGGCGGCCAGGCCCAACGCCCGGGCGGCCTCCCGCAGCGGGGCCGACGCCACCGCCTCCAGCCGCAGCGCGCCCCCGAAGACCTCCCGCCAGCGGGTCAGCAGCCGGGCCGCCCGGTCGGGCCGCCCGGCCGCGAGCGCCTGCCCGACGTCGGACTGCGGACCGAGGAGGACGGTCACCCCTGCCGCGGGGAGCTGCTCCCACTCCAGCAGCGGACGCTCACCCCCGGCCGCGTGGGCGGCGGTCACCAGTCGGCACAGCTCCGCCCAGCCCGCGGCGCCGTCCCGGGCCAGGAACACCACGCGCTGCGCCGGCTCGTCGACGAAGGCGCCGCCCCTGGCCGGGGTGCGGCGGCGGGCCGGTCCGCCGCGGACCGGCTGCGGCGGCTCGGCGACCGCGAGCTCCACCCCGTAGAGGGCCCGCACCCCGGTCCGCTCGCACGCCGCACCGAACCGCATCGCACCGGCGAGGGTGTCCCGGTCGGTCAGAGCGAGCGTGTCCATGCCGCGCTCGGCGGCCCGCTCGACCAGGCGCTCGGGGTGCGAGGCGCCGTAGCGCGAGGAGAACCCCGACACGGCGTGCAGATGCGTAAAACCACCCATGCGCATCTCCTTGCCACTCGGCCACCCCCTGCCGGTTCCGACTCGTCCGTCTCTCGATCCCCACCATAAACCAAATATCGAATACCCGTTCGAACACTGGAACCGCAGGTCACCGCTGCCACCGCCCCGGACACGGCCCGAACGGCGCTCCGGACCGGGACACGGCACGGCGGGCGGCGGCGGAGTGTGACCGATGTCAAAGGATTGGCCGCCCGTACCGTGCGCAGGGCAGGGTAGGGGGCGTCACCGGGACACAAGCACGGACCGAGCACAGATGTGAAGGAGCCCCATGAGGATCGGCATCGTCGGAGCCACGGGTCAGGTCGGCGGCGTGATGCGCGGCATTCTGGCCGAGCGGAACTTCCCCGTGGAGGAGCTGCGGCTGTTCGCGTCCGCCCGGTCGGCCGGCCGGACGCTGCCCTGGAAGGACGGCGAGGTCACCGTCGAGGACGCGGAGACCGCCGACTGGTCCGGCCTGGACATCGTGCTCTTCTCCGCGGGCGGCGCCACCTCGAAGGCACTGGCCCCGAAGGTCGCCGCGGCCGGCCCGGTCGTGATCGACAACTCCTCCGCCTGGCGCCTGGACCCCGAGGTGCCGCTGGTGGTCTCGGAGGTCAACCCGCAGGCGGCCACCGACCGGCCCAGGGGGATCATCGCGAACCCCAACTGCACCACCATGGCGGCCATGCCGGTGCTCCGCCCGCTGCACGACGAGGCCGGTCTCACCGCCCTCGTCGTCGCCACCTACCAGGCGGTCTCCGGCAGCGGTCTCGCCGGAGTGGCCGAGCTGGACGGCCAGGCCCGCAAGGCCGTGGAGTCCGACGCGAGCCGGCTCACCTTCGACGGTGCGGCGATCGACTTCCCGGCTCCGGACAAGTTCAAGCGGCCGATCGCGTTCAACGTGCTGCCGCTGGCCGGCTCACTCGCGGACGACGGCACGGACGAGACCGACGAGGAGCAGAAGCTCCGCAACGAGAGCCGCAAGATCCTGGACATCCCGGAGCTCAAGGTCTCCGGCACCTGCGTCCGTGTACCGGTCTTCAGTGGGCACTCGCTCCAGGTGAACGCCCGCTTCGCGCGGCCCCTCAGCCCGGCCCGCGCCCGCGAGCTGCTCGCCGGGGCGCCGGGGGTGGCGCTGTCCGACATCCCCACGCCGCTCCAGGCTGCGGGCGAGGACGCCAGCTACGTCGGCCGGATCCGGTCGGACGAGACCGTCGAGCACGGCATCGCCCTCTTCCTGTCCAACGACAACCTCCGCAAGGGCGCGGCGCTCAACGCGGTGCAGATCGCGGAGCTGGTCGCGGCCGAACTGCGCGGCAGCGAGGACTGAGGCACACCGCCGGCCGCCGCCCTCTTCGGCGGACCGGCCCGCGGCGAAGCCCCCGGCACCTGGTGCGGTGCCGGGGGCTTCGCCGTGGAGGAGGAACCACCGTACGGGGCGTGCCCCGTCACGGACCACCCGGGCACGGACCCGCCGTTCAGCGGGTCCGTGCCCGGGAGAGGGCCGCCCCGGGGAGGGGCGGGTCAGCCGATCTGCGCGCCGTACTCCGCCAGCGCGTCGGTCACCGGCTGGAAGAAGGTCTGGCCGCCGCTGGAGCAGTCGCCGCTGCCGCCCGAGGTGATGCCCAGCGCGTCGCTGCCGGCGAACATCGAGCCGCCGCTGTCACCGGGCTCGGCGCAGACGTCGGTCTGGATCAGCCCGTTGACCGTGCCCTGCGGGTAGGTGACCGAGACGTCCAGCGCCTGGACGACGCCGTCGTGCAGCTGGGTGGTGCTGCCGCTGCGCTGCACCTGCTCGCCGACCGAGGCCTCCCGGGCACCGGAGATCTGCTGTGCGCTGCCGTTGTAGAGGTTCACCTCGCTCGGGTGGTCCGCACCGCCGGTGTACTTCACCAGCGCGTGGTCCGCACCGGGGAAGGTGCCCGCTTCCATCTCCGCGACCGGGGTCCCGCCGGAGGACTCCGACCAGCTGCTGCCCGGGCTGCCGCAGTGACCGGCGGTCAGGAAGTACGGCTGGCCGTCCTTGACCACGTTGAAGCCCAGCGAGCAGCGCGCGCCGGAGCTGTAAATGGCGTCGCCACCCGCGGCGAACGGCTGGAACTCGCCGGCCGCCCGCTTCAGCACGGCTTTGCCGTCCTGCGCGGCGACCTCCTTCTTCAGCTCGGTGAGCTCGGCGCCCTCGACCGTGCTGTCCGCGGTGACCACGACCTTGTTGGTGACCGGGTCGACGGCGCGCGAGGTGCCGGGGACGGCCGAGTCGCCCAGGCTCTTCTTCACCGACTTCAGTCGGGCCGTGCTGTGCTCGACGACCTTGGCCTCGGCGCCGGCTGCCCGGACCTGCTCGGCCTTGGCGCCGTCGACCACGTTGACGACGAGCTTCTTGGTCTCGGCGTCGTAGTAGCTGCCGCCCGTCTCGCTGCCGAGGTCGGCGAGGAGGGTGTCGGCGAGCTCGCCCGCCGCGGCGGAGGTGAGGATCTCCGCTGTGGGGGCGGACTCCTCGGATGCGTCGGCCGTGGCCATGGTGAAGGTGCCGGCGACCAGGGCGGTGACGCCCGCGCCGGCGAGGGCCATCCGGCGCTTGGATATCCGTCGGTCAGTCAACTTGCTACCTCCAGTGGGGGGAGGGAACCGCGCCAGGTGGCAGGCTCCGGAGGTTGCTCGTGCAGGGACATGCCCAACACGACGATAAGCGCGTCCATGCCAAGCAACGCCGCCGAGTATTCCCAGCGCGTCCTTCCGCACACAAGGACGATTTCCGGCCGTGGACGGAGAAACGGCCCCTGAGGTTCCCTCGGTTGAAGATTCGGCGGTTTCCGCACGTAGAGCCTGCCTTACCGCCTCCCGGGCAACCGCGAGCAAGGAGGGGCCACCCCGGGGTGAGGTCTACTCCTGTCTGAAAACCGACGACCGAAAGGTCGCACCGGGTACGCACCGAAGGCCCCTTCTCGGAATCGGGCCCTGTCGGGAGCCTCCCGCCCCGTTGCGGACCGCCGACAGCAAAGCCGGCCGGCCGGAGCCCGCTCCCGAGCGGCGCGGCCGGGTGCTCCGGCCGTGAGGCCGAGTCCGCACCACCCCGAACCTCCCGTGCGCCGGAGGACCGGGCACGGTGGCGGGTTCACGTCCGGCGGCGCAGGCGGTCGATGCGGGTGAGCACCTCGTCCACGTACGGACGCACGGAGGCCTTCAACTCCTCGCCCCAGGACTCGTCCTGGTAGTGGCAGGTGAGGTACAGGTCCCTGGCGTGCTCCAGGACGGGGCGGTGTTCGGCGGGGAGGCGGGCGAGAGCCCAGTCGGCGGCGGCGTCCTTGCTCCGGATCCCGCCGGTGGCGAGGGTGCTCCAGACGCGTGCGAGGGTGAGCAGGACGTTGCGGGTGTCCTCGGCCAGTCCGCCGAGGAGTTCGGGCAGGCCCTCCGCACTCGCCCGGACGAGGTCGGCGCGCGGCACCGGGTCCAGGAGGCGCACGGGAGGCGGACCGGCGAGGGGGCGGTCGCCCGCCAGGACCATCGTGAGCACCAGCGCCAGATCGGGCATGGGGCCGGGCTGCGGGACGCTCCCCGTTCCGAGGTCCTGCCGCAGCCATTCGCCGAAGAGGAAGTCCCCGACCGGCGGGTACCGCCAGGGGCGGACGTCGGACCGGACGACCACGGTGAGCTCGACCGGCCGGACGGCGGGAGTGAGGCCGGAGATCTCCAGCAGCCCCTCGACGAGCGCCCGGCGCCCGCGCTCGTCCGGGCTCCGCCGCGCGACGGCCAGGATGTCCAGGTCGCTGGCCGGGGCCAGCCCGCCGAGGACGGCGGAGCCGTGGAGGTAGGCGCCCAGGAGGTCCGCCCCCAGGACGCCGCGGACGAGCCCGACCGCCTGCTGAAGCTGGGTCATCGCACCAGTGTCGGGCACCGCTCACCCCCTTTCGCGTGCGCTCCCGAACGCCCGGGGGCGCGGAAAACCTGTCGACCGGCGTGCGGAGGGTCCGTACGCTCTGCTTCGTGGAACTGCTCTCAGTCAACATCGGCCGACCCCGCACCAATCCGTGGAAGGAGTCGGCGCTGACGGGCATCGACAAGCGGCCGGTCGACGGCCCCGTCGCCGTCACCGCGCCGGAGTCCGAGGGCACCGGCGCCGTCGGACTCGCCGGCGACCGGGTGTACGACGTCCGGCACCACGGCGGCGCCGACCAGGCCGTGTACGCCTGCGCCCGCGAGGACCTCGACACCTGGCAGGAGGAGTTCGGCCGACCGCTGGTCAACGGGGTGTTCGGCGAGAACCTGACCACCCGGGGGGTCGAGGTCAACGGCGCGTTGATCGGCGAACGCTGGCGGATCGGCTCGGAGGCCGTCCTGGAGGTGTCGGGTCCGCGGGTCCCGTGCGCGACGTTCCAGGGGTGGCTGGAGCGGGACGGCTGGATCAAGCGGTTCACCCGGGCGGCCCGCCCGGGTGCCTACCTGCGGGTGGTCACCCCCGGCGAGGTCCGGACGGGCGACCGGGTGGAGGTCGTACACCGACCGGATCACGAGGTGACGGTCGCCCTCACCTTCCGCGCGGTCACCCTGGAACCCGAGCTGCTCCCCCGGCTGACGGTGGCGGAAGCGCTGCCCGAGGAGCTCCGGGCGCGAGCCCTCCGCCGCACTCCCGCGCGCACTCCGGCGGCCCCGCCCCCGCGGGGGTGACTCGCCCGCCGCGGCGAACGGCAGCACCGCCGATCCCGCAGTGCGCCGGTTTGACCGGCCGGCGCGCGAGACTTCATTCACGCGGGAGTCACTCACATGACACGGGGGAAGATCACCAGACCGGGCGTCCGGGCACCGCTGGCCGGAGCGCTGCTGCTGAGCAGCGGCGCGAGCGTCGCGGCACTGCCCGGCACAGCCGCCGCATCAACGGCGGAGACGGACCACGTCCTGTACGGGAACCAGGTACTGGTCGAGAGCTTCCGGGAACTGCCGAACGAGGAGGCGGGCCCGGGAGCGCTGGCCGGGGCCGGCGCGATGATGAACGGTGCGAACTACGACGCCGTCAACTCCATCCGGACGATCGGCGAGCCGTACCTGACCCAGCCGACCTCGGCGCAGGGCCAGGAGGCGGCGCTGGAAGTGGCGATCGACCACGCCGCGTACGGCGTGCTGAGCGAGGCCCTGCCGAGCGTGGACTACTCCGACGAGTTCGAGGAGGCGCTCGACCTCCCCTCACCCGCGACCCCGGCGGAGTTCGCCGTCGGCAAGGACCTCGGCGAGAAGACCTCCAGGGCGATGGCGTTCCTGCGGGAGCGGGACGCCTCCTCGATCGACACCCCGTACCGGTTCGGGGACCAGCCGGGCGACTGGCGGTCCACCAGCCCGCGGGTGCCGCCGCTCACCCCGCACTGGGGGCGGGTGAAACCGTTCGGCATCGGGTACGGATCCCAGTTCCGCCCGCCGCTGCCGCCGGCCCTGGACAGCGCGCAGTACGCGGAGGAGTTCGACGAGGTCAAGGACTTCGGCGGCGCGGACGCCGGCGAGACCCGGCGCACCGAGGAGCAGACCGAGATCGCGCACTTCTGGGCCAACGACCTGGAGGGCACCTGCAAGGCGCCCGGGCAGCTGTACGCCCCCACCAACCACATCGTGGAGGCCCGTTGGCCCGGAGCGGACTCGTACGAGACGGCCAGGTTGTACGCCCTGATGGCGATCGCCGTCGCCGACGCCGGTGTCGCCGCCTGGGACGCCAAGTACCTGACGGAGGTCGACCGGTGGCGACCGGAGACGGCGATCCAGCAGGCCGACACGGACGGCATCCCGGCCACCGTCGCGGACGCCGGCCGGGAGCCGCTGTCGCCGGATCTCGACGGCGAGCGGTTCTCACCGCCGCTCCCCGCCTACCTCTCCGGGCACGCGACCTACGCGGCCGCCTGGGCCGGAATCATGAAGCGCTGGACGGGGAGCGACGACTTCGAGTTCGCGCTGGAGGCCACGACGGTCGACCCGCTCGCCGACGGGGCGGTCCGCTCGTTCGACTCCTACAGCCAGGTGGCACGGGAGAACGCGGAGAGCCGCGTCTACCTGGGGGTGCACTTCCGCTCGGACGCGGAGCAGGGCCTGTCGGTGGGCGACCGGGTGGCCGCCCACGTCTTCAGCAACGCCCTGGACCGAACCGCGCCACCGCGCACGCAGCCGCGAGCTTACTTCTGGTAGCCGATACGGAGCACGCGCCAGGCGTGGGGGCCGACGATGCCGTCGACGGCGAGCCCCACGTCCTGCTGGAACTCCCGGACCGCGGACCGGGTGTTCTCGCCGTAGAGGCCGTCCTCGGTCCTCGCCTCGTACCCCCGGAGGTTGTTCAGCAGGCACGGGATCTCGTGCACCCGGGTGCTGTACTGGAAAGGGTGACGGCGGTTCTGGCACGAAGGAACATGTGTCCTCGTTTCCTCGGCGGGTCGGTGCCATACGTGTCACTGGCGAACAGACTCACCCTTTCCAGGCAAAAAAGGGCTCTCCTGCCGTATGTGTGGGTGCCGTGGCCTGGGCCGATATGGGAAACACGCCGCTTCCTGTGATCCTTGAGGTGTCTGAGCTCAAGTTTGATCAAGCAGGAAAACGGCGTGTCCCTCTTCAGCATATGGAAGCGGACCCTGACGGCGGAGAACACCGTGGTCGAGGGCGTCCGGATCGATGAGAACGAACAGTGTGTGGTCGTGTCGGTACGGCCCGATGCCCGCCGTCGGCAGCGGTGCGGCCGGTGCCGACGGCCGGCCGTCTGGTTCGACGCGGGCCGGGGCCGACGCCGGTGGCGCGACCTCGACCACGGC
>NZ_AUKR01000032.1:0-24148 GCF_000424845.1 Streptomyces sp. TAA040
CGGCCGCCGCGCACAACAGCGGGAGCATCGGATACCTCCGTCCTCGCAGGCCGCGCGGATCTGGTATCCATATCAGGAAGCGCCGCAGGTCAGCGGCATTCTGCAGGGCGACGTGAGGGTTCGGAAGGGCCAGTTTTCCCAGTCCGGCGGGCATGGGCGATGATGTTTGGGCAGGCACGGTCTCGCTCGGTTCTCATGGGTCTTCGACAACCACATGATCACCGACGGCCGTGCCTGCACTTCTTTCCAGGGACACCCCGCCACACACCGGTACATGACGTCACGTCACACACGAGACCGACGAACCGGACCGATCCTGTTCGTGCAATGACCCTGGCTGGGGAAGAGCTTCAGCACCCGTGCCACGATCCAGGAGATGAACCCGGACCTGATCCTGCCGCTGGACTTCGCCCGCTCCCGCCCGGGGCCGAAGGACCTGCGCGAGGAGCTGTTCCACCAGATGAACCTCGGCTGCAAGATGCCGGGGACGCCGACCGCGTTCGACAAGCTGCTGCGCGAGACGCTGCCGAGGCGCCCGTATGTGATCGTGTGCGACGAGGCGCAGCAGTACCGGCGGGAGAACTTCGAGTTCCTGCGCAAGCTGTGGGACACCTGCGACCCGAAGCCGGCCATCGTGTTCGTCGGCGGCCGGGAGGCCTACGAAACCCTGGAGAGCGATCCGGCGCTGGCCTCGCGGATCTACATCCGCCTGGAGATCCTGGCGATGACCGAGGAGGAGGTCCTCAAGGCCGTGCCCGACTCGCACCCGGTGTGGAGGGGCGTGGATGAGGCGCTGCTGAAGCGGGTCGACACCCAGTACGCGCTCGGCTCCTTCCGTAAGTGGGTGAGGGTGACCAAGCACGTGCTGAAGGGAATGGAGTTCTTCAAGGCCGACAAGGTCGACGACCGCATCGTGGACTGGGCCCTGAAGCGGTGCTGACCACCCCGCCCCCGTCGCCGGCCGGCTCGGACCGGCCCACCACCCGAGAGCCCTTCACCGTCGGGCAGGACGCTGCCCCACCGGGCCTGCACTTCCTCGCCGTCCCCGGCCTGCGCACCCTGCTCACTCCGGGCATGCTCGCCGTCGGCGATGCGCTGCCCAAGGCCTGCGCCCAGCGGCGATTCCTGTGCGTGCTGGGCGATGCGGGGGTCGGCAAGACCTTCGCCGTCCACGTCGTGGGACGCCGTCTCGGCGAACTGCTGCCGCTGGATTTCCGGGCTCAGCCGACGCCGGCGGATCTGCGCGCCGCCTTCCACCGTGCACTGAAGCTGCACGGCGAGGCGCCTGCCGATCCCGGGGCCGCCGACACGCTGATCCGCCGTGCCCTCGCGCAGGAGCCGCGGATCGTCGTGGCCGATGACGCCGACCGGCTGTCGGCGTCGTGTTTCGAGTACCTGCGTTTCCTGCACGACGACCTGCCCCAGGGACTGTGTGTGGTGCTGGTCGCCGCACAGCGCGGTGAACGCCGGCTGCGTGCCCAGCGGATGCTCGCCACCCGTAGTGCCGGCTGGCTTCACATCCCTGCGCTCACCCGGGACCAGGTCCCGACTGCGGTTCCCGCTTTGCACCCGCTGTGGCAGAGCGTCGCGCCCGGCGACCTACAGGCGCTGGACGCCCGCCTCGCCGGCGGCGCTCTACGCCGTTGGATCGTGCTGACCCATCACACCCAGCGGGCTCTGGCCGCCACCGGAACGAGCAAGCCCGATGAGGGCCTGCTGCAGGCCGTGGCCGACCGTATCGACGGCGGACGCCGCCCATGACCGCACCCACACTTCCTCCCGCCCCTGTCCCTGCCCCACGGGCCGCTGCACCACCGTCGGCGGCGGCGTGGCCGGTGCGGCTGCTGCTGGACGGCGACGACGATCAGGCGGTGCACCGGGCGGCCTACCAGTGGGCCGATCCCGCCCGCGGGCGGATCACCGTCGATCCCACCCCGCACACCACCAGCCCGGCCTACCTCGCGCTGGACGTGCTGCGCGCCATGGGCCGCGACGGGTTCTCCCGGCCCCAGGCGGAGCGGATGTCCACCGACCCGGCCTGGCGCGCGGTGACCTGCTGGACCCTGGCCTGTGGCATGGAGGAGGTCATCGTGCTGCGCGCCCACCGCCTCACGGTGGAACGCCTGCGCCGCCTGGCCGCGTGGCGCGCGGACACCGGCATCCGCCTGACCCTCCTGGCCCACACCCCCGAGCAGGCCGATGAGCAGCGCCTGCGTGAACACCTCACAGCCGCCGAGTTGGTGGACACGGTGACCGTACGCGGCACGGCCGTCGTTCTCGAGGCGATCGGTCCGGCCGCCACCAGGCGGCGTGTCGGTCCGCCGCCGCGCGATCACGCTTACCCGCTGCCGACGGTGTCCCGTAGTGGTGTGGCCGCGTTCCGCGCGGACTGCTGGCGCCGCCAGAACGCGACCGACTTCGCGCACACCGACGGCCAGTACCGCGCCGGCTACGCCGCCGCCCGCACCTGGCTGGCCCGCGCCCTGCCACCCCCAGTGCCGGTCGGCGGCATCGAATCCGCCGACGGCCCGGCCGCACCCACCCCCTTCACCCTGCAGGAGACCGAGGCGTTGCGGCTGTTCCTGGCCCGGCTGACCGTCTCAAGTCCCGGCGCCGCGCACACCGTGGCCCGCGTGCGCGGCGCCCAGGCCGGCCTTCTTACCCGCTCGGTGCTGCTCAACGTGCCCGACGACCTCACCAGCCGCGCGGGTCCCGGCATCACCACCGTGCCCATCACCCCGCGCACCGTGCACACGATCACCGTGCGCCTGCCCAACCCGCTGCGCGCCGCCGCGGTGGCGGCCCTGCTGTTCACCGGCACCGACACCTCGATGCTGTCGATGACCCAGATCGGATCCGTCGACGAGGCCGGCGCCACCGTGGCCATTGACCGCGACTCGCGGATCAACATCGGCGAACCTCCCGGACCCCGGCACGTGTACGCCGTCCCGCCCCGCGCCCGCCCCCTGCTGCGCGCCGCGGTGGAATTCCGCCGCCGCACCCCGCGCACCGCCGACAATCACGGCCTGTTCGCGAACTGCTTCGGCACCACGCCACGCCTTGAGGCCCTCATCGCCGACGCCGGCCTTGCCATCCCTGCCATGACCCACCCCCACGCGGGAGACGACTGGCACACTCTCGCCCGCTGCTGGCACCTGCACATCCCTGCCCCACCCGCTCCGGATGTCCTGCCGCGCCTTGGGGAGTTACGCCCGTGACCGACCAACTCTCGCCGCTCGGCGGCACGTCGGCGGTCGCGTTCGACTGGAAGTTCCTACGCGAGCGCGCCGTGGAGTGCCGGCTCACCGACGAGGACCTGACCGCGCTGACCGGTATCCCCACCACCGACTGGGGCACCCGCCTCACCCCGCACACCCTCCCCGCCGCGGCTTTGTTCGCCCTCGCCCGCGCCCTGAACACCTCCGCGGAATCCCTCCTGCGCCAGCCGGCACCGAACCGCCGTCCCGCCCCGGCGGTGGCCGACCACGCCACCGTGCTTCACGCGGCCCTGCTCGACGCGGACCGCATCCACCCCGACGACCTGGCCTTCGCCCTGGAATGGACACCGCACCGCCTGAAGCGCGCCGCCACCACCCTGGCCGCACACCTCGAACAGTCCAGCAGCCCGCACCGGCTCGTCCACACCGACACCGCCATCCACCTGACTCGCGTGCCCGACCTGCTGACCGGCAAGCAGCGCCAGAACCTGCACAGCGCCGGCCACACCGCCGCCTCCCTGGCCTCCGGTGAGGCCGCCGCCCTGGTCCGCCTGCTGCACCACGCCGCCCGCGGCCTTCCCCCCGACGTGCCGGCCGAGCAGATCCCGCGTCTGGCCAACCGGCGCCTGCTCGCCCCTGCCGGCGAGCGGCCGGCCGCCCACCCGGACGTGTTGTTCGCCCTCGGTCTGGCCGCCCATCCCCTCACGGACGCAACTGCCGCCGCAGACGGCTTAGCGTCAAAACCCGCTGCTGACCCGACACCACCTGGGCCGCGATGACGCCGATGCCGTATACCACCACCGGCTTGCCCGACAACACCACCACCGGGGCGTGGAAGCCCGCGGGGTCACCCAGTGGCACCCGCCCCGGCCTGGCCGCGCTCACGGTGGTGCACGACCCTCACGACGACCACGCCTTCATGGCCGCCGCGCTGGCCGCCCACACCCCCCAGGCCGGCCGTATCACCGTCCACCCCACCCCGGTGGCGAGCGCTCCCGCCTCCCTGGCCCACGACCTGCTGCGCAGTCTGGGCAAACACCTCCCGCCGGACGGCAGCGAGGACGGCACTTTCTGGAGTGGCAACACCGAGACCGCCTGGCGCGCGGTCACCGCCTGGATTCTCGGCTTGCGCATCGGTCACGTCATCGTCACCCGGACCCACCGCATCAGCTCCCGGCACTTCGAGCACCTCTTCGCCCTGCGGGAACTCACCGGCGTCCAGCTGACCCTGCTGTGCCACGGCCCGTTGCCGCCCGCGCTGGCCACCGCCCTTGCTGCCCTCCCGCACGAAGAGGCGCACACTCTGGCCGCGGCCCGCCGTACCCTGGGCGTGTCCGCTCCACCACCGTCCGCCGGCCGGTTCGCGTGGTGGGAGGCAGGCGAGCAGTTCCCGCCCAGCCCGGATGAGCCGTGCTTCCTGCTGCCCACCCGCCGTACGCCCGGCCGCGGCGTGATCGAGGCAGCGGCCCGCCGCCTGGGCCGTCCGGTGCTCCCGCTGCCCGCCGCCGGCCGCTTCCCGCCCGAGCCCGACGAGCACACCACCCTCCTCGCACGCCGGCTCCATGCGCGTATCGCCCATCCCGTCCACGCCGCGGCGCTGGCGGTGCGGGTTTTCGCCGCCCAGAGGGACCTCCCGGCCCGAACGGGCCGTGGCCGACAGATGCGGACACCGTCCTGGGCAGTGGACTTGATCGAGGCAGCCTGCCACTTCGGGCAGCTGGAGGGGCGTGCGGACAACACTTCTCTGCCCCTCAGGTCCTTCGACCACGCGGCTGTGACCGAAGCAGCCCACGCCTGCGGCCTGCACGAGCACCAGGCACCGGGCGCGAAGCGGCGCTCCGCCGTCCCCACCTCACGCTCCGGGCGGCCAGCCGTCGTGCGTCCTGACGCGGACGGCACACCAGCACCCGGCCGGGCAGCATGAGGCGTGCAGGAACCCAACCAACCGCCAAGACCAGGGGAGTAGACGATGACCGAGCCAGGGACGGAACTGTTCGAAGCGATCCGCCGCGATCACCGCGCTGGCGACAGGCTGCCCAGCTCCCTGGCCTCCCGGCACGGCGTGCCCCGCCAGGCGGTCATGGAGGCGATCTCGACCGTGCTGCCACTGCCGCATTCCCTCCCGGCCGACGAGAAGGAGCTGAAGGAGGCCCGCCAGCTTCTGGATACGCTGCTGGCCGAAGACCAGGCCAAGGAGCCCGCCGAACGCCGCTCGGCCTTCGAGCTGTATGAGGAGCTGAGCCTTCGCACCAGCAGGCTTCCGCTGTCCTACCGGTGGGTGTGGGAGTACATCACCGAGCGCCGCTCCCAGCACGCTTCCGACACCTCCCCGGAACCACACGAACGGGCCTGGGCCGGCAACGTTCCGTCCGACATGCCGAGCTTCGTGACGTACCTGATCACCAGTGCGGTGCGCGACCTGGCGGAGCTGAAGATCGAAGGGACGCTGCCGGCCGCCGATGGTGTCGAGCTCGGCATGGTCTCCCTCGCAGGCGCCAGCGCCCGGATCAACCAGGCCCTCTACGAGTTCGCACTGGTCGGACGCCGGGCCGGCCTGTCCTACGCCCGGATGAGCGCCTTCACCGGCATCCCCGAAGACGACCTGGCGAAGCAGGTCGAGGACTACCACCGCCTCATGACCACCTGAGCAACCCTCCCTGCCCGTCGCAGGCCGCGACGGGCAGGGCAGTGGGCCCTCGGGCGGGGAGGCTCGCGGTGGCCGCACTCTCCGGCGGCGGGCAGGTGAACGCGTTACGGTCCTGCCGGGCGGTCGAAGGCCGGCCCCGCCGGGCCGTCGTAGGCGCGGATGACCAGATGGCGCCCCGGGTGGGCGTCTTCCACACGCCGGCAGTGGGCCACCACTGCTCCCAGCGCGCCGCCGCGGCCCGTGCCGAACCCCAGCAGCGCTCCGCTGTCGGCGTCGTGGATCCGTTAGTGGATGTCCTCGTTCACGCTCGTGGCGTCTGCCAGCGGTTCACCGTTCCAGGTGTCAGTCACTGCCGGTTCCGTTCGTCGAAGCGGGTTGTTGTCGTCAAGAGGCTGCAGAGAGTTGACCGACGGCTGCAGGTCTGGCGCTGGTGGGTGGGGAAGACGCGGCGTGTTCGTCGAGAGCGGCCGCGACCGTACGCCGCTGGGGGCGCGGGTCGCGCAAGGGTGACGGGCCTGGTCACGCGTAGTCAGCCCTCGGCAGTTATATAGATCACGTTCGCCCCGAGGCGTCGGATGTGGCGTACATCGATCTAGCGGTGGCCGCAGTTCTGCCAGGTCAGGTGCGTGACCGGGTCAACCGCTGTTCCAAATCCTGTGAATCACAGGTGCTCAACCTGGACGGACTCGCCATTCACGCCGTAGCTGGACCCAAACATTCCGTAACTGAACGTCAGGATCAAGACAGTTGAGGGCCCTAGGAGATGCGACATACGTTCGAGAGGTCTTCCGGGATCCCGGAGGTACTACTCATTTCAGGAGGTTCAGAGATGAACGCCGAGCAGATCACCGAGGTTGAGGTCGAGGCCGACGAGCTGGCCGAGGAGTTCGGTCTCACCGTCTCGGGCGTGGCCTACTACGCCCCGGCCGTCTGATCTTCGATCGGATGACCCCGCCTGCCTGACACCGGCAGGCTGCTGATGGCCGCAAGGGGGCACCTCCCCCCTTGCGGCCATCGCGCTTCACCCGCACAACAGATCGCAACGGAGGAGTGACCGGTGGAGAAGTTTCTGCGCACCAAGGGGAGCGCTCAGCACCTGCCCCCCATGCAAGAGCCACCGCGAGGCGCCTTCGTCCCCGAGCCGGCCCCCCGCTCGCTTGAGCTTCTCGCCTCGTACTTCGATCTGGAGACCCCGGGCGGGCCCTTGCACGCCCAGTGCACTGCCGACGTCGGACGGCGTCTGGCGCAGGGCATGCCCATTCCCGTCTATCAGATCGCCTCTCTCGGGCTCTTGCGCGAAGCCCTGAAGACCGAGCAGCCTGAGCAGCCCAATCCGCACGACCCACGCGACCTTCCCCCTGCGGTGAGGTCCGCTCCTTGGAGCCGGATGTGCGACATGCTCGACGGCTGGACCGGCCTGTCCCCGGCAGACCGCTCCCGCCTGGTGACCGCCCTGGCCAAGCTCGGATTCTGGAAGCCCGTCCTTGACCTCGTGCCGCCCGACGGAGGCGGCAACAGCCTGGATGCCTTGCGGCTGGCCTACTTCCGGCACAACGCCGATGCTCAGCTCGCCCCGGACGCCAGGAGCGCGGCAGCAGCGTTCGTGGGGGCCCGAAGCGTGATGGAGGCCATCGCACGGCGCGAGGACTTCGACCCGGCCGTGCGCTACGGAGCCGCCGCGCACATGATCGTGCTCTGCGCGAAGGGCGAACGGGAGAAAGCGCTGGCGGACATGCGGTACTGGCTCAAGGCGGCCGACGAGGTCGCAGACCGGGCCGGCCAGGACATGGAGCCCCTCCACGTGTCCATCTACTGGCGGGGCGTCGCGTTCATTCCCTTCTTCGAGGGCAATCACGACGAAGTGAAGCGGCAGCTGGAGCTCGCGGAGAAGTACGCCGTGGAAGCTGTGGAGGCCGCCGATGCCGATACCCGGCTGCTCGCGCTGGAGAACGTCCACCCGGTGCTGGAGACGTCCGGGCGCTCGGCCAAGGCCCGCGGGGACATCGAGGGGGCGGAGCAGTTCTACCGGCGCATGATCGAGTGGGACCCGCTGGATGCCAAGGCGCACGTCCGCCTGGCCGACTTCCTCATGGGGGAGAACCGCGTCGCGGAGGCCCGCGACTCCTACCGCACCGCGGCGCGGCTTGGTGCCCCGTACGCCTCCTACGCGCACTGCCAGGCCGCCCGGTGCTCCATCCGGCTGGACGAGACCGACCAGGCCTACGGTCCGCTGGTTGCCTCAGCCTCGCTTGACCGGCAAGCCTTGTCCCCGCTGATCCTGCTGAGGGACCTCTGCGGCACTGGCCGGCTCGCCCCGCTCAAGGAGTGGGCCGTGCAGGAACTGAACGCCCGCATGCAGGCGGCCCGTTGAGCATGAACCCGCTCCTACAGCAGCCTGGACCGCACGGTATCCAGCCCTTCGCCGACATCCGTCCCGAGCACTACGTGCCGGCGCTGGAGCAGGCCATAGCCGAGCGTGAGAGCCGCATCGCAGCCGCCGCGCAGAATGAGGACCCCCCCAGCTTCGCCAACACGATCGAAACCGTCGAGCTGTCCGGAACTCGGGTGCAGTACATCCACGACGCGTTCACCCACCAGGTGACCGCGTCAGGCTGTGCGGAGCTGGCCGCACTGGAGCACGACATCACGGTCCTCCTCTCCCGCCATGAGGGACGGATCGTGCGCAACCAGCGGCTGGTCGCCCGCATCGATGCCGTCTACGCCCAGCGTGGCCACATCGACGACCTCCAAGCCCACGCGCTCACTGAACTCTGGTGGCGGCGTGTGCGGCGGGCGGGGGCCATGCTGCCGGCCGACGCCGCCCGAGAACTGGGTGCGGTGAACCGGGAACTCTCCCAGGAATGCGCCTCATACCGGCAAGAACTGATCCGAAACGCTCACGCCCAGGCACTGGTCGTGGAGAGTGACAGCGCCCTGCGCGGCCTGCCCGACGACCAGATCACAGCTGCGGCGGAAGAAGCAGCCCGAAGAGGGAAAACCGCGCCCTGGCATGCACTTGCCCTCACCTCGGCAACCAGCCAGCCGGCCCTTGCTCATCTCCGCGACCGCGAGACCCGCCGACTCCTGCTGGAGAAGTCCCTCAGCCGGGGGGCGGGCAACGAGGAGCGGGCCGGTCGGATCGCCCTGCTTCGCGCACGCCAGGCCCGCATCCTGGGCTATCCGACCTTCGCAGCGTGGGCGACACAAGAGCAGACGACAGGTACCCCCCAGGCCGTGGAGGCCATGTTCCACCACCTTGCCGAGCCGCTCCTTGACGCCGCGCGAGAAGAGCGGCGCGCCCTTCAGGCCGCAGCAGAGCACCCCATCCAGGCATGGGACTGGGCCCACTACACGACACCGAAGCCGCAGGAAGCCAAAGGGCCGGCGGCGGAGGACCTGCGCGCCTACTTCGAGCTGGACGCCGTCATCACCCGCGGTCTCTTCCACAGCGCCCGCATCCTGTACGGACTGCACTTCGCCGAGCGACACGACATCACAGCTCACCATCCCAAGGCCCGCGTCTTCGAGGTCACCGACGAAAACGCCAACCCGGTCGGCCTCTACCTGGTGGATGCCCACACCCGGGCGGGCAAACGAGGCGGCGCATGGACGGGGATACTCCGTCCGCAGGCACACGCCACCGCCACCCGGCCGGTAGTCGTCAACACCTTCAACCTCACCCGGCAGGCGCCAGGACGCCCCTGCCTCCTGGAAGCCGCCGAAGTCGTCACGCTCTTCCACGAATTCGGCCATGCCCTGCACGCGCTGCTCTCCGACGTCCGGTATCCGTCGCACTCGGCCCCCGGCGTTCCCCGTGACTTCTCCGAAGCACCCGCGCAGGTCCACGAAACTTGGGCCTTCCACGAACAGCTCCTCAAGCGCTACGCCCGCCATCACCTCACCGGTCGGCCGCTGCCGAAGGAGTGGATCAAGCACCTCAACCAGCAGTCCAGCGGCGGCGTACATATGCTGGTGGAGATCCTTGGCGCAGCCGTGGTCGACTGGGCCTGGCACACCCTCCCCGAGGGGGAGCTCACCGGCTGGACCGCCGAGCGGGTCGAGGGGCACGCTCTGGCCCGCTGGGGGCTGGACACGCTGCCCGAAATTCCTCCCCGCTACCGGTCCGGCTACTTCGACCATGTCTTCCACGGACCCTACGGCGCCGGCTTCTACGCCTACTTGTGGTCGGAGCTCATCGCCGCGAATCTGGTCGAGGCACTGGAGCAGCGAGGTGGCCTCACCCGCGCAGGCGGTGAGGCACTGCGCAGGATGCTCGCCGCGGGCGGATCCCGCGACGCGATGGCCATGTTCCGCGAACTGACCGGTCTCGCCCAGCCGCGCGTCGAGCCCTTCCTCCGCCGGCGCGGGCTGCAGGGCGCCGCGCCGTCACCACACCCTACGAAAAGGACACCCTCATGAGCAGCATCGACTTCCTGGGCGGCGAGCTGGCTCTCGCCCAGGACAACGATCCTGTCCTCGATGCCTACGTGGCTAAGCTCCGCGCCTCTGTTCCCAAGGTGATCAAGCGGCTCGGACAGCTCGGAGGAGAGCAGGTCGAGACCGAGCTGACCCTGTGGGGACAGCGATTCGCCGCACTGGACGAAAGCCAGACGCACCGCATCCTGTCCCACCCGTTCTTCTCCTACCTGTGGCGGCAGCTGATGCTGGCCGCGCAGCGCAAGGACGCCGGCTTCGTCCGCACCTGGTCCCGGCACTTCGCGCGGTTCCTCGTCCTTCCCTATGCCACCGGCCCCGGCGCCGGAACGGCCGTAGAGCTCCTCCTTCCAGAGCCGGCCACCGAAGTACGATTCCCTGGGCAGCGGCACCACCTGACGTTCGACACCCCAGTGGAGCGACTGGTGATCGACGACGGCGGCGACGGAACGATCACCGAAGGCTGCGCGGTCCTTCCCGCCCCGTACCTTCTCGGCGGAGGCGAGGCCCGCCTGGAGAGCGTGGTGCGCGTGCGGCGGCCGGTCATCGCAGGAACCGGTATCGAGATCGACAACACCGACCCGTGGATCGCGCGCCACTTCGCGTCGATGAACTCCCACGAGCCGCAGCCCGGCTATCCCCGCTCCGACCTCGCCGTGCGGGATGTCAGCGAGGAGAACATCGCCGACATCTCCCAGGCCTTCGCCCTGATACAGCAGGTGTGGCCTGAGCTCGCTTCCGAGATCCGCAGCTACACCCGTCTCTTCGTGCCGTATGCCTCTGAATTCCACTCCTCCTTCACGGAAGCGATCCTGATGGGCGGCGTCTTCCTCTCCGAAGCCGCCCAGCCGTACCACGCCACGCACTACACCGCCGAGCACCTGCTGCATGAGAACTCACACCTGCGGCTGATGCTGATCCTGGAACTCGACCCCCTGGTGACCGTCGCTGAAGGAGCCACCTTCAACTCCCCCGTCCGCAAGGACGCACGGCCCCTGTGGGGCATGCTCATGGCCGTGCACGCTTTCGCCCGCATCGCAGCCTTCCACCGCCGCGCGCACGCTCACACCGGTCTTGGCATCCACGACGAGCTGACCCGCCAGAACGCGGCACTGCTCGAGAAGGGCCTGGACGAGATCGAAAACGAGCCCTCGGCGACGTTCACGCAAGCAGGCAAGGCGCTGTGGGCGCAGATGCGGGCCGAAACGGAGCCTGCGGCCCGATGACACAAACCACCCAGGCCCAAGCCGGCTTCAGGGGCCTGATAACGGACAAGACCGTGAGAGTCCTCGTGGTCTGTTCACTGATCAACTCCGTGGGCTTCTTCTCCATGATGCCCTTCCTCGCGCTCTACCTCACCGACATCACCTCCCTCCCACCGGCCGCGATCGGAGCGTTCACCGGCTCCATCGCCCTGGTCGGCGCCGTCGGCGCCCTCGCCGGAGGAGCGATCACCGACCGAGCCGGGGCCGAGAGCCTGCTGCGCACCGGCTTGGCCCTCTACACCCTTCTCAGCGCGGCCCTTGCGATCGTGACCGCGCCTGTGGTGGTGCTGCCCCTCATCGTGTGCCTGGGCGGGGCGCTGATGCTGGCGGGGCCGTCTCTGAAGAAGCTCATGAGCCTCGCTGCCGGAGAGGGCGGCGCGCTGATCTTCCGGATGCGTTTCATGACCCTGTCCGTCGGAGCCGCACTCGGCCCGCTGGTGGGAGCAGCCGCGTACAACATCTCCCACCGCGCCCTGTTCGGAGTGTCCGCAGCGCTGTTCGCTCTCTGCCTGCTCCTCGTGCACGCGCAGAGGAAGAACCTGAGGGCGCTCGATGTACGCTCACAGGCCACCCCCGGGGAGCGCTGGGCGTGGACACGGTCTCTGCGCGACGGACGATTCCGCCTGGTGCTTGTCTCTTCCGTACTGGTGACCCTGGTCTTCGCCCAGTTCGAATCCGTAATCCCCCTCTATCTGAAGCGTGAGGCAGGCGACAGCGCGCCCACGCTTTTCGCGGTGGTCTTCTCCGTCCATGCCGTCCTCGGCTTCGCCTACCAGTGGCCTGCCGCGTGGCTCGCCCGGCGGACCTCCCTGCCCGCACAGGCAGCAGTGGGCTGCATCGGGTTCGCCCTGTCCTTCGTCTGCTGGGGGGCATCGGAGGGCCGCCTGTGGGTCCTGCTGGCAGGCGTGCTCGTCTGGACGGTCGGCGAAGCACTCCTCATGCCCATGGCCGACCTCATCACGCACCGCATCGCACCAGATGCGGAGAAAGGGGCCTTCTTCGGCGCTCTGGAAATCCGCTACCTGGGCTTCTTCGCCGGCCCCGTCCTCGGCGGGGCGCTGCTGGGCAGCGGTATCTGGCTCTATTTCGGTGTGATGGCTGCTGTCTCCTTCGCAGCCTGGCCGGTCCTGAGCTCGCGCTCCCTCAGCCTGGAGGAACGGTGGTGATCACCAGGACGGCCGACTCCACCCTCTTCCGGTCTGTGGCCGGCAGGTTCCCCACCGGTGTCACTGTCATCACGGCCATGGCCACCACCGGCCCGGTCGGGTTCACCTGCCAGTCCTTCACCTCGCTGTCCCTCAACCCGACACTCATCACCTTCAACGTCTCCCGCTCCTCGCGCACGTGGCCACTGATCCGGGAGACCGGGGCGTTCTGCGTCAACGTGCTCGCCGCAGGACAGGAGAGGATGGCCCGGTTGTTCGCGGGGCGTGGTGCCGACCGGTTCGACGGCGCCGAGTACACCTGTGCCCATGGAAACGGCTCCCCCCGGCTGGCCGGGGCTACCGCATGGATGGATGCCACGATCGAGGAGGTGTGCGGCGGCGGAGACCATCTGATCGTCATCGGCCGGGTGAACTCCGCCGACGAAGGCGAGGGGGAACAGGCCCTGCTGTTCTACCGCGGGTCGTACGCCGCCGCCCGCTCTCCATCTGACAGTCGCTGAGCCCCGCGCCGGGGCCTGGCAGTCTGGGAGCACATCCCACGCGGCCGGCGGCGTGGCCGGTGCAAGGGCCCGGCAGCACGACACGAGCCCCGCCGCACCGCGGGACCGGGCTCCGGGGCCTGCCTATCCGCCGACGCTCAAAGCCTTGTCGGGAAGCTGGCGTAGCCTTAGAAGCTGTTGTCGTTCCGGACGTGAGGACTGCGTTTTCGCTGGTGGGGCGTAGGGGCGGCGATCGGGTGGGAGTGACGGCTTGTCATGTCGTCGCTGCTGTGGGGGTCGTGGATGCCGTCGGTGGTCGGACTGCTGGAACAGCGCGAGCTGGGTGCTCGCCGTCGGGTGGACGAGCTGCGGGAGGAGGCCGACCGTATCCAGGCCGAGCTGGCCGTGGCCGAGCGGGAATGGCAGGAGTGGGCCATCGCCCGCTCGAAAGTCGGCGAAGTGCTGGCCCCGGAGAACGAGACGGAGCAGGACCACGCCCAGGCCGACCAGGCGGTGCCGACCACCGAGGGGCAGAGCGGGACGACGCCGGCGTTGGAGGCGGCGAAGCCGAAGTCGCAGGTGCCCATGTGGCGCGAGGGGCTGGCCTGGTCGGCACTGTCGGTGGACTATCAGCGCGTCCTGCAGCTGGGAGCCGACCGGGCCCGGCTCGGGCAGGGGCCGCTGACCTGCCAGGAGATGGCCGCCGCCTTCGGCATGGACGTGGTGCCGGCGCGAGTGGAGGCGCTGCGGTCGAAGGCGAAACGTCTGGTGGCCAGGGGCTGGCTGGCCGAGCCGGCGCCGGGCCGGTTCACGCCGGCCCGTGGTGTGACCGGGCCAGGCGGCGGGTCATGACCATGGTCATCGACCAGTAGACCATCGCTTCGGCGCTGGTGGTGCGGCGCTCGACGTCGCGCACCAGGCGGCGGCTGCGCATGAGGTGGGCGAAGAGGCGCTCGACGATCCACCGCTTGGGCAGCACCACGAAGCCCTTGACGTCGTCGCTGCGCTTGACGATCGCCAGCACCAGAGCGAAGAAGGTGAGGCAGTACCCGACGAGGCCGCCGGTGTAGCCGCCGTCAGCCCAGACGAGGGCCAGGCGGTGGTGCGCGTCGGTCACCCGCTTGAGGAGCACCTGCGCGGCGGTGCGGTCGCCGACGTCCGCGGACGTGACCATCACGCCCAGGAGCAGCCCGAGGGTGTCGACCACGACGTGCCGCTTGCGCCCGTTGATCTGTTTGCCGCCGTCGTAGCCGCGGCTGTCGGCGCCGACGACGGCGTCCGCCTTGATGGACTGCGAGTCGATCACCCCGGCCGTGGGCTCGGCATCCCGGCCCAGCTTCTCGCGCAGTCGCGCGCGCAGCCGGTCGTGGAACTCCCTGACCAGACCATGGTCGCGCCAGCGGCGGTAGAACGCGTACACCCGGTCCCACGGCGGGAAGTCCACCGGCATGGCACGCCACTTGATGCCGTTGTCGACCAGGTAACGGATCGCATCGAGTATCGCGCGGTGGCAGTACGCCTCCGGCTGCCCGCCGCGCCCTCGCAGCCAGCCCGGCACCGGCAGCAGCGGCCGGGCCCGGGCCCACTCCCCGTCGGTCATGTCCGTCGGGTAACGCCGCTCACGCACCCCGTTGTCGGCGGCGTTTCCGAACCGGTGAGCCAGACAGTCACACTCCCAGGTGACCGAGGTGGACTGCTAGGGCATCGACACGGAAGACTGCGGCACCGGGGCCTCCTGTTGCTGCTCGGTGATTAAGGGCTGTCCCGTAAATGATCTCTGACATGCCTGGTGACCTGGTGGTTTCTGCGTCACCCGGCCAGCGTGAGGTTGTGCAGGCGAGCGATGCCGAGCATGGCGTGGTGGACGCCGTCGCCTTTGAGGCGGCAGTCGCGGAGGATCTTCCAGGTCTTCATGCGGGCGAAGGTGTGCTCGACGCGGGCGCGGACCTTGCGGTGTGAGCGGTTGTGCTCTTCCTTCCAGTCCGGGAGTTGGCTCTGCCCGGGGGCGCGGCGGTGCGGGATGACCAGGCCGGTGCCGCGGTAGCCGCCGTCCGCGATGACCGTGGTGTGGCCGACGGCGTCTTTCGCGCCGGACAGCTCCCACGCCTTGCAGTCGTTGCGGTTGCCGGTGACCGGCCGGCCGACGGCGACGACGAGCCGGGTGTCGGCGTCGATGACGACCTGGTGGTTGGTGGAGTACCGGTAGTTCTTCGACTGCTCGGCCACCTGGTGGTCGCGGGTGGGCACCAGGGTGCCGTCCACGATCAGCACGGTGTCCTTGCGGAACCGCTTGCGCTGCTGGAGCGCGAGCGCGGGACCGAGGTGGCCGATGATGCGGTCGGCCGCCGACTTGGACACCCCGAACAGCGGGGCCAACTGGCGCAGGGTGAGATTCGTGCGCCAGTACGCGGCGACCAGCAGCACCCGGTCCTCCAGCGGCAGGCTCCAGGGCCGGCCCTTGCGTACCGGGTCCGCACCCTCACGACGGAGTGCAGTGACCAGTTTGCCGAACTGGCGCGGGCTCAGCCCGGTGAACGGGGCCTATCCACGAGGGCTCCGACGCCGTGATCACACCAGACACGACAAGATCATCTCACCCGTGACCAGCAGTTACGGGACAGCCCTTAGACACCAACGAGCTGTTCAGGAGGCCCCACTCGCATGCGCCCAGCAGTCCGCGACCACCCGATCGAGACTCCCGTTCGAAACGCATCCCTCAAGATCGGAACGACAACAGCTTCTGACGCCGCTGCTGTGTGCGCGTACCCGGGGTGGTGGTACGCGAGGCCGTTGGCACGGTGGGCGGGGCGTGTCACAGCAGCCCGCCCAGCGGCAGTACGCGTTCGGTGAGCTGTCCGCGCAGCCGTCCCCCGGCGGTGTCGGCTTCGGTGAGCCAGTCGGCGGCGACCAGCAGCCCGGCGTGCTCGGCGACCTGGTCGGGGGTCAAGACGCAGAACGCGGCGACCTGGTCCAGGTCCAGCCCGCCGTCCTCGGGGTGTCCGAGGCGTCCGTTGGGGCGGGTGTGGGCGGCGGTGTACAGGGCCAGGAGCCGGGCGGTGGCACCCAGTTTCTTCTTGCGGAGCTTCCGGTCGCCCACGGCTTTCTGGGCCCAGCCGGAGATCCTCGCGCGGGTGGTCTTGCCGAAGCCGAACGGGCGGGGCCGCTCCGGCAGCAGGGTGGGGACGATGATGGCGGTGGGGTCCTCGGACCGGGAGGCCATCACCTCGGCGACGGTGCCGGGCAGACGCAGCCACCCGTCCGCGACCAGATGCTCAAGTACCCGTTCGGCGTCGCCTGGGAGCCAGCCCGTGAGGTCCTGGCCGGTGATGTTCCCAGTGCCGGCGCGCGCGGCCCGCAGGGTGAGCATGAGCACCGCCAGGCGCACCTCGGCCTCCGGGCGCGGGGCGTGCGCCTGGACGTAGTCCAGCACGGTGCGGGCGTGCACGGCCTGCTGCCGGGTCAGCAGCCGCTCCACCACCGGCCCGTCCCCACTGACCGTGTCGCCGGCCGCCTGGCCGCCACGGTTGGCGTGCATCTCGCGGGTGGTCTGCGCGGCCTTCTCGGCGCGCTTGGCCTCGTGTCGCAGGGAGCCGTCCCCGCTCACGTCGGCCCACAGGGCGAACGCGCGGGCCTTGCGCTCGTGGAGGTCGGCCAGCAGGACGAGGTCGGGTTCGGTGCGCTGCTGGTAGGCCCGGAACGCATCCCCGAGTTCGACCAGTTCCAGGCGCAGGACGTCGGGTTCAAGGTCGTGCGGCACAGTCCGCTGCGCGATCTTCCCCCACTGCTTCGTCCGCCGGGACGCTTGGGCCGGTGGGCCGGTGGGCCGGTGCGGGCGCGGGGGAGCGCAGATGGCCCGGCAGCCGAAGCCGCGTCGGAGGCGAGGGAGGGGGCGTGGTCGGAGAACACCGCCGCAGCACCCTCGCCCACCGTGCCGCCCGCGGGCCCCGGCGCCATGTGCGGTGCGCCCCATGTCTGACCTGCCCCGGCCGGGGCGGTGCGGGAGGCGGGCGGGACGGTGTCCAGGACCCGGCAGTCGGGGGTGGCGGTCGCGCACCGCGCGCACATCTCCGCGATCCGCCACAGCCTCCCCGTCCGGTCCGCGTACACCGTCAGGACCACCGGGCCGCCGCACCGCACCGCCCCCGCCGCCGGGTTCGCCCCGCCCCGCCTCACGGCAGTGGGATCGGGGGTGTGCCACGCGCAGTCGGCGGCGCGGCAGGCGCACCACGCCTCGCCGCGCGGCCCTCCGCCCTCGCGGATGCGGGCCAGGTGCGTGTTGACGTGGCCGATCGCGGCCTTGCGGCCCGCGGCGGCGCCGCCGGGGACGCGCTGATCGGCGCAGGCCGGGCGGGAGCAGGAGAGTTTCACCGCGCCGGCGGACGGGCGGCCGTGAGGGTCCAGGCGTACCGCCCACACCCGTCCCGCGACACGCTCCTGCTGCCGTGCGCCGGCCTCCACCGCCATGTGCACTCCCTTGATCCGTTGCCCCGGGGCGAATCCCCATCATCGGGGACGCAGGCCGGTCAGCTCGCGAGGAACGGGGCGTTTCACCTGGCCCAATCGGCCCCGCGCCACTTGCCGAGAGTCCCCGCGGCTCGCCAAGAAGACCGACTCCCGAGCTTCATGTCCGCGCGCTGGGCACACTCTCGCCGAACACGCGGCGGCACGCCTCGTCGTGCGGGACGCCGGCCTCCTCGCCGCGCGCCTGGCGGGTGCGGTAGGCGGCCAGGGCTCGCAGTTCCTGCAGCTGCAGGGCGTCGGTTTCCGTCATGGGGCGCCACCTTACGGAACCAGCTCACAGTGACGCTCATGCCGCGGCATTGCGCTGCGCTTGGGTGCGCTGCACAGGTACGCTGTTCGGGAAGACCCTGGACTCGTCCCTGGCAGCCCCGGCGAGGGGCAGGCCACACGACCAGGGTTCAGACTTCGCGAAGGCCGCCCGGCAACTATCGGGCGGCCTTCGCGCGTTTACCCCCCCCATCCCCACTGAACCCGACAGGGTTAAATAAACGAGTTAAACAAGTGGGTAAGTGTTGCTAGTGTTCAGGCATGGCAACTACCGAGGAAGAGTTGTTCGCCAGCGTGGACGCGCTGCTGGAGGAGGAGCCGCGGCTGCCGCCCCCGGCGGAGCGTGCCAGGCTGCGGGAGGCCGCCGGCATCACCCAGGCCCGCCTCGCGCAGGCGTTGAAGACGTCGACGCAGACGGTGAAGAACTACGAGAACGGCCGCTCCGAGCCGAAGTCGCCGCGCCTGGAGGCGTACCAGCGCCTCCTCAAGGGATGGGCGGCGAAGTACCCCGCGCGCGGTGCCCCCACCGCGCCGGCCCCGGCCACTGCCGTCCCGGCCGCTGCGCCGGAGCCGGAGGTGCCCGAGACGTTCGCCGGCCCGGCCGCCTCCGAGGCGACGTCGGCCGCCACCGCACCGGTGCAGGCCCCGGGCGCCCCGGCCGCGCCCGAGCGCCCCGCCCGTCCGGCCGGACGCCCGGCGGCGTCGCGGCGCCCGGCGGCGAAGAAGGCCGCCGCGCCCGCGACTGACCCGCGCTTCCCGCACGGCCCGCTCGCCGTGCTGGACGGCGACGGCTCCGCGTACGGCGTCGACGGGATCGTGCTCGACTGCCCGGCGACCACGGTGGTGGAGCTGGTGGAGTGGACGCTGCGCGAGTCCGGCCTCGGCGCGCCGAAGCTCAACCGCTACGGCAAGGACTCCGATCCGCTGATCGTGCTCACGGCGGCGGCCGCGGTGAAGCTGGGGCTGCCCGAGCGCCTGGAGGGGCACGAGCAGCGCCGCTCCCTGCGCCTGCCGGAGGACCACCCGGTCGTCAAGCAGGTCGTGAAGGCGAAGTGGCAGCTGACCCAGCGCGGGTTCGGCCCGTGGGCGCGGATCTACCGCAAGGCGCAGGGCCGCGAGCGGCAGTGCGTGCAGCTGGCGATCCTGTCGTGGGACGCCCTCGATGAGCGGTCCTGGCCCGGCGTGGCGGAGATGGCGCCGGCCGACATCGCCCGCGTCCTCGGCGTCTATGCCCAGCGGGTCATCACCCCGCGCGGCTCCACGGCCGTCTCGGGCCTGGAGCTGATGACGGCGCTGCGCCCGCCGACGAAGCCGGAGCGCGACGAGGCGACCGGCAACTGGACCTCCGGCCACAACCCAGGGTCGCTGGGGACCGAGCCGATGGACCCGGCGCCGCCGGAGGCCACCCCGGAGCACCCGGTCGTCGTCCAGTCCGGCTGGAGCGGCGGGTTCCTCAACGAGGAGGCGTACCAGTGGGTGCGGTCGGTGGACACGCTCAGCGATGAGGAGTGCATGCTGCCCTTCGCGGTCGGCCTGGACCTCAACACCGCCTTCCTCGCCGCCGCGGCCCGCCTGACCGTCGGCCTGTCCGCCCCGGACCACTTCCACGCCCCGGCCTTCAACCCGAAGATCCCCGGGAGCTGGCTGGTCGACCTGTCCCACATCGAGCTGGACCCGCGCCTGCCCTCCCCGTTCACGCCGGACGGCTCCCGGCCGACGGGCCCGGCCTGGTACCAGACGCACACCGTCGCCTACGCCCAGGAACTCGGCTACGACGTCCACCCGATCGAGGCGTACCTGCGCCGCGAGACCGGCGCGTACCTGGACCCGTGGCACGACCGGCTCAAGAACGCCTACGTCGACACCCTTGCGGACATGGGCGTTACCAAGGACCTGGACGACCGCGCCTTCCTCGCCGCGATGGAGCAGCACAAGCAGAAGGACCCGGCCCTGGCCGCCGTCCTCGCGGCCATCAAGGCCACCGTCAAGGGCGGCGTCGGAAAGCTCCGCGAGCGCCCGCAAGGCCGCCACTACAAGGAAGGGGAGCGGTGGCCGGCCCTGGAGCGGCCGACCTGGCGCCCCGACATCCGGGCCGCCGTCATCAGCAAGGCCCGGGTCAACATGCACCGCAAGCTGCTGAACATGTCCCGGATGACGGGCCTGTTCCCGCTCGCCGTGCTGTCCGACTGCGTCGTCTACCCGAGCCCCGGCAGCAGCCCGCTGGACTTCCTCCCCTACGCGGCCTCGGGCAAGCCGCAGCCGGGCGGCTTCCGCCTCGGGCCCACGCCGGGCCTGGCGAAGCTCGAGGGCGTCCAGCCGATGCTGTGGGCGGTGGAGCTGATGGAGAAGGGCCTCAACCCCGCCCGCCACATCAAGGGCGGCGACGCAGTCCTCGACGAGGGCGAGTAGGACCCGCAACCGGCGACACCGGCATGGCGCTGCCCCCACGAAAAGGCCGGCGCGCACGCTCAACCGCATCGAAGGAGCCGTACCCGATGACCACCACCGACGCCGCGCCTCCGCAGTGGCCCGTTCCCACCGCCCCGCCTGCCCATGACCCGGCGCTGTTGGCGCGGGCGATGCGGGACATGCGCCTGACCTGGCGCGCCCGGGGCATCCTGGCCGAACTCGCCACCGGCTACATCCCCGGCCAGGAGCCCACGGTCAGCGAACTGATCTCCCTCACCCGCGACGAGCGCCTGGCCGCCGAGGGCCGCGACGCCTTCCGCAAGGCGGTCGGCGAGTTGCGCAGCATCGGCTACCTCACGCCCGACCGCGCCACGGCCTCCGGCGTGGGCGAACGCCTGGTCGTGGACCTCGCCCCGGCCACAGGCGCCCGCCTGATCCCTCAGCGCTACGGCCACAGCCCGCTCACGGACGGGAGCTGACCAGTGGGAGAGATCGAGGACGCTATCCGGCGGGCCGACGTCGAGACGTTCACCCGCGAGCCCCCCAAGAGCCTCAAGGCCCGCATCAACTTCCTCCTGGGGCAGCTGAAGACCACCAAGGCCGTCGCCGCCGAGCTCGGCGTCACCCAGCGCTCGGTGGAGCGCTACCGCACCGGCGAGCGCAAACACCCGCCGGGGCCCATCGCCGACCGGATCGAGGCGGCCGTCCGCGCCCGCTGGCAGCCCAAAGTCCGAGGGCGCCGCCGCAAGCAGGCCGCCACCGCCACCGGCATCACCGTCGAAACCAGGGCCCGGTTCGGCTACACCGCGCCGATCGGCACCACCGACGACGGCCGGATGCGCCGGCTGACCGTCCACCTCCCTGCGGCCTACGCCCGCCGCCTGTTCGACGCCCAGCAGCAGGGCGCCACCGACCAGCAGATGCGCGACATCGTCGCCGAAGGACTGCAGGAGGTGTACTTCAAGGACGGCGGACGCCGCGCCGCGGGCCTCGAGGTCGCCCTTACCGACATCGACTACTTCGATGTCTCCTACTGACAGACCCAGATGTGCGCGTGGGCGGTCATGCCTGTTGAGCCCAAGTGCGGGAGTTGTCACCGAGGCAGGCCGGCCTGGTAGCAGCACCCGTGTTTCGAAGTCAACCATCCCTGGGCGTAGTTGACCGTGAGTACGTCATGCCATCACGCTCTGTGCAGCGGTCGATGAAGCCGCTACGCCCAGAGAGGACACGCTGTGGCTATCAAGCCGACGAGTGAGCAGGAAGCTGCCCGCGACGCCTTCACCACCGGACGGGATCTCGCCCTGGTAGCCGGAGCGGGTACAGGCAAGACCTCCACCCTGGTGCTGATGGGGGCCGCCGCCGGACGGCGGCGCGGGGTGTACATCTCCTTCAACCGGGAGATCGCCGACCACGCCAAGACCGTGTTCGGCCCGAACGTGGAATGCCGCACCGCCCACTCCTTCGCCTACCGCGCGGTGGGCCGCCGCTACGCCGACCGCATCCAAAGGTCCGCGCACCTCCCCCCGGCGGAAACCGCCCGCCGCCTGGGAATTGCCCGCAACCTGGTCATCAACGGCCGCACCATCAAGATCAACCATCAGGCCCGGCTGGTGATGGGCATGGTGCGCCGCTTCTGCTACACCACCGCCGAAGCGGTGATGGCCCGTCACCTGGAGCCCGTCAACGGCCTCACCTTCGACGAGCAGGACTACCTCGCCACAGTCCTGCACCCCTACGCCAAAACAGCATGGGAGGACATCCAGTCCCCGCACGGCAACCTCCGATTCGAACACGACCACTACCTGAAGATGTGGGCCCTGACCCGGCCGACTCTGCCGGGGGAGTTCGTACTGCTGGACGAGGCCCAGGACACCAACCCCGTCCTGGAAGAAATCTTCCTCAACCAGCCCGCGCAGCGGGTGTGCGTGGGAGACCCCTCCCAGCAGATCTACGAGTGGCGGTTCGCCAAGGACGTCATGTCCGGCTTCCCCGCACTGCAGCTGAGACTGACCAAGTCCTTCCGCTTCGGCCCCGCGGTTGCCGAGCAGGCCAACCGCTGGCTCAAGCACGCCGGCGCCGACCTGCGCCTGGCCGGCTTCGAGGCCCGCTCCTCCCGCCTGGACGAGCTCCCGGAAGCCGACGCGGTCCTGGTGCGCAGCAACAACGACGCACTCGCGGAGATCATCGGCTACCAGCAGCTCGGCGTGCCCGTGGAACTGTGCGGCGGAGGCAACGCGCTGCGCCGGATCGCCCAGGCCGCTCAGCAGCTCAAGGAAGGCAAGGGCACCTCACACGCGGAGCTGTTCTTGTTCAAGACCTGGGACGAGGTCCAGGAATACGTCGAACACGACCGCACCGCGGCCGACCTGCGCACCCTGGTCAACCTGGTGGACACCTACGGCCCCGAGGCGATCATCCAGGCGGTCGACCGCCTCGCCCCCAAAGGCAAGGGCAAGGTGATGGTCTCCACCGTGCACAAGGCCAAGGGCCGGGAGTGGGCGCGGGTACGGATCGGACCCGGCTTCCACCCCCCGGTGGCGGACCACAACGACGTGCCCCAGCCCATCCGCCTGGACGAAGCAAGGCTGGCGTACGTGGCCGTCACCCGCGCCAGCGACATCCTCGACACCGAAGGGCTGTCGTGGCTGGACGAGCACGAGAAGCAACTCGCCGCCCTCGCCGACGACAGCGGCAAGCTCAACACCCGCCTGATCGCCCTGCCGCTGACCAAGCAGCTCGCCTACCCGGGCGCACCCGTCTCCCGGTTCATGACCCGCCACCTGCCCGGCGTCCAAGCGGTGCGAGACGACTACCTGCGCCGCGTCGCCGACGCGCCCAAAGCCGTGCAGCCGCTGGATGCCCGCTCCCCGAACTGGCCCAGCCTCGGGCATGTGGTCGACTACCGGCTGCGCCTGTCGCTAGGCTCCTCGCTCGGCGGCGCGGTCCCATACGGCGTTCTGCTGGTGCAGGACGAGAACAACCCGCTGCGCGGCACCGCCCCGCGCGGCGTGGCCCGCAAGAGCCTGGCCGCGGCCGGCCAGGAACTCCTGACGCGCCTCGCCGCCTACCGCCGAGCCCCCGACGACACGGACGACGACGAGCTGACCCGCCTGTGCTACGTCGCAGCCCAGTACGAACGCATCTTCCGGGAAGGCAGCATCGAGGCGACCAGCCTGCTCGCGGGACTGCGCCACGAGGTCACCCTCGATGGCCTGCTGGCCCGCGTCCCCGCCTACGCCGTGGACGACGCCGCCGCGCAGATGCGCCTGGCCCAGCCCGTCTTCGAACGCTTCTGGCGACTGCCACCCGACAAGATCAAGTGCGCGCCGGTGCCCGAAGGCTCAGCCGACCTCGGCGGCGCGGACGGCGACTTCGTCCTCGACGGCCTGCTGCTGGACTGCAAGTCCACCCTCTACCCAAGGTCATTGCGTGATCGCGATCTGTCCGGGTTGATCACGTAAGGCCCAGAGCTGTCAGAGGCCGCCGGTGGTCGCGGCCGGTGTGCCGGAGGGCGGCGGCGATGTTGGTGTCGCCGTTCTGCCGGAAGATGCTGATGGCGAGGTTGCGTAGGCCGGCCATGGTACGGGGCAGGTGTCCGGTGCGGACCTTGGAGTCGTCCTCGCGGAAGGTCCGATCACGGACGTGGTGCAGGAGGTTCTCGATGCCCCAGTGACCTCTGATCCAGGAGGCGAGTTCGGCCGGGGTGGCGTCGAAGACGTCCAAGCTCGTGATCACGTAGACC